>JANXPR010000324.1 GCA_025357215.1 Acidobacteriaceae bacterium
GGCTTGGCCCAAACAGGTACAAAAACAGGCGCTACCGGCGCCTCTGCCAGCCCTTCTGCCACGAAATCCACTTCCGGCAGCACCGGAAAAGCCTCCAGCAAAAAAGGACGGCGCAGCCGCCGCGGAGCCTGGAAACGCAAAGGCCAGCAGATCATCAAGCCGGAACGGGCCACCGAAATTCAGGAAGCGCTGATCCGCGAAAACTACCTCACCGGCAAACCCACCGGCAAATGGGACGCACGCTCCCAAGCCGCCATGGTGAAATATCAGGCTGACAACGGATGGCAATCCAAAGTCACGCCCGATTCCCGCGCTCTCATCAAACTGGGCCTGGGACCGAACTACGCCGACCAGATGCTAAACGTCGCTCCTAAAACCGGCGCCGGAGCCGTCGCCGCGAATACCGCGTCAGGCAGATCTTCTGCCACCGCCGCGCCGAAGAGATAAGCCCGACAAGAACAGGCCGTACCAAGAGAAAGCACGGGCGGGGACTCTTACCACCATTCCAATCTGACGGAACAACCTTTTGGATCGGCCTGACGCAAGAACCTTGGGTCGACCGGAAGCTTAGCCTTTCAATCTTCAATTTTGGCAATTCCGGCGATTTTGGCAATCTCTTCGGCAATTGTCATTCCGACCGAAGGGAGGAATCTGCTTTTTCCGATCTCGGCGATTCCGGCGATCTTCACTCCCCTCCCGCTCATCCCAAGGTCTACAGGACTTACACGATTCCTCCCAAGCGACTCTCGTGTGGCACAGGCACTCTTGCCTGTGTGCCTTTTTCATTCCGACCAGCTTTAGGTGAGGAATCTGCTTTCGCTGTGAGTAGTCCGCTTTTCGCCTTTCCGATCACGCGCGATTCCGACGATGGCTGCGCTTTAGCGCAGCCCACCCTCCCTCTCCATCCCAAGGTCTAAAGGACTTACACGATTCCCTCCCAAGCGACGCTCGTGTGGCACAGGCTCTCCTGCCTGTGCGCTTTTTTCATTCCGTCCGGCTTTAGGTGAGGAATCTGCTTTCGCTGTGAGTAGTCCGCTTTTCGCCTTTCCGATCACGGCGATTTCGGCGATTCCGGCGATCTTCACTCCCCTCCCTCTCCATCCCAAGGTCTAAAGGACTTACACGCCTCATCCCAAGCAAAGCCCTTTCAGAATTGTCATTCCGACCGAAGGGAGGAATCTGCTTTTCCCGATCACGGCGATGGCCGTAGCCGCCCTCGGCTGCGGGGTTTTGACGCTAGCCGCTATTTGCTGTTTTTCAAAGATCGACTCGCGTTCCACCCCTTGGGGCTGACTGATCCTACCGCATTTCCAGTAGGGAATAAAGGACGAACTAGTTCATCGCCGCGCACGCCTGTCAAGTGTCCTGTAGTTCACTGGCCGAACACAATTGTCGCTAGCCTATGAATCCCCAGGGGAAGCAACGAGCCTGGAAAAACTCAAGGCTAAAGGACAACTCCCCACGCCGTAGGCCGCCAGCGCAGCGGAGCGCGTTCAAGAATGAGAAGGACAGATATTCCAAGCCCGCCTTTGCTTTCCGCAGGCGAAACGAAGCACGTAAGCGCTGACTAACGATCTCTCTTTGTGTAACGCATAACAAACGCACATTTTGGGGACGCCGCCCGCAGCACGAATATCCCAGCGCCGTAGGCGCGACATGAGTTAGCCCAGCATGGCTCCGCGGCGCACATCGTGCGCTGAGGGAGGTAAATGCTGGGTAACGGCTAGCGCAGGAAGCGCACTCAGAGCTAGTTCAGAATTCACTTTTCTTCTGGACTAAGGATGACATATAGGAACAGGCGGTATAACACTTGTGGTGAATAGAGTGCGAACAAGAGAATGGCAATATAGATGAGCAGGCCGACGAGCCATCGTTTGGTGTCAGTCCTTCGCTCCGTAGCGGCAAAACGATCTTGCAAGGCTTGGCATATTCCAGCGACTTGGTCTTCTGACATTTCTTTTGGGAAAGCAACTACTGCGACATTCTGAATGGTGCGGACGTTCCAGTTTTCAGGGCAACATGGCGTGAATGATGACATGTCCAATGTGGCCGACTTGTCCGCCTTCGCCGCCAATTCGTCAAAGACGTCGGGAGCACGGAACCCGGCGGCTTTCGCAGCTGCAACATTTTCAGACGGCACCCATGCTATTTTCCCTTCTGGAGACACCATCTTGACTGCCTTTGTCCACCCTTGTCGCTGAGCCTCCTCTACTTGCCCTAGAGGCACTAGCTTGGTCGATTTATGGTCAGGAGATATCATCGGGACCGCTGAGCTGACTTCGTGTACACGTTTAAGAAACTCAGGGTCTTCATAGTAGAAATCCAGACTGTATTCGTTTTTGGGCTCGACTAGATTCTGTGGAAAGGAGTCCTTCGCCAATTTGTGAGTGTCTACACCCTTGACCAGTGTGAAGCGTTCGGCATAGACAACGAAGCCAGCCACAGCAGCGCTGGTGGCGATCTCCAAAATAAACAAGACCATAAAGAGGCGATGCCACCAGTGCTGTTTCAGCTTCAGTCTCTCAAATAGAGCTATGAATGGAAACAGAATCCGTTTCATGACTCTCCCCTCAGCATTGCTTCGCTAGCAAAATCGTCCGACTGTTCCGATAACCCTAGTCGTCGGCCTTTTCGGTGATGATCCATATTCTTGAGTTAACGATCAGATGATAACAGGGGATTTGGTGGGTATCGAAAACTCCGCGCCAGCTGCCCCATCCGTTCGCGGCCCTTGCGAAAGGCTGGAAACAGAAACCATCAAAGGGCATCACTTCGTTCCCTCCACTCCATACGCCCCCAACACGTCTTGCAACGTCACAACGCCTTCAAGCGTGTGGATGTCGGCACGGTTCACGACCGGCAATACGTCGAGCTTCGCCTGGCTCATCCGCTCCAGCTCAAAATGCAGCGGATTGTCCAGATGGTCGTGAGGAAAGTCGAGCGCAACAAGCACGACAAGAAACTAGAAGAGTGCCGCTCATGATAGTTGTGGCTTAGGCGGTCTGTCGCGCGAGCGACAAGAAACGAAGGGGCGAAGCCGACTTGCGCGCTGAGCCCCGCCGTTACATGGCAGATAAATCCTGCCACAAGAGAAACACTTGAGCGGTTTGTCGCGCAGCGACAAGAAACGAAGGGACGAAGCCGACTTGCGCGCTGAGTCCCGCCGTTACAGGGCAGACAAATCCCGCCACAAAGAGAAACACTTACGCGGGTTCGTCGCGCAGCGACCGGACAAGGTTTGACAGCATCGCCAGACCCGCTACAATAGATGAGTTATCTCCTGTTGCCGCGCCGGTATGACTACTGGCGCTTCCCATTTGCCGAAGTGGCGGAATTGGCAGACGCGCATGGTTCAGGTCCATGTACCCGCAAGGGTGTGGGGGTTCGAGTCCCTTCTTCGGCACCAGCTCATTAGAGTCAGTGGTTTAGCAAGCGGCTACCGTCACCGGCTACCGTTTTAATTCTTGGTCTTTTCAAAAACTCAGTATTGGCTCTGCGGAGACAAAGCCAATGCCGACAGTTCTTATCTACACGCGACCGACGATCAACGGGCGGCGCAAGTACATTCCAGCTGACCCCAAACTCAAAAACAATCAGGGCACTTTCTTCCTGCGTTACAAGGTAGATGGACGCGACGTTTGGGAGACGACCCATACCAAGACCTACACCTTCGCGCTGGCCGCTGCAAAGAACAAAGAGTCTACGCTCCTGCTTCGCGAAGCCAAGGCGATACCTGACGCACCCAAGCCAAAGGCGCGACTCACGCTGGAAGAACAGCGCGACCGATTCTTGGAGCTGAAAGAGCTGACCAAGAAACCAGACGGCACCCGGCTGGACAAGGAGACGTTGGCGGCATATCGGCAGGAGACGACCGAGTTCCTCACCGTGGCGAATAAGCGGACATACGCTGACGAGATTGACGGCATGGACTTGCGCCGCTACATGGCCGCTCTGGAAGCGAAGGGCAAGAGCCACCGAACCATCTGCAACAAGTACACAAGCATCGTGACGTTCTTGAAGTTCTGCGGCGTAGACCATAAAGAACTGTTGCCCAAGGGCGAGCGGCCTCGGCCTCAAGACGACGACCCGGAGGCCTATACCAAAGACGAGATCATCAAGTTCTTGGCGGGTATCAAACGGTATCGCGACCATCTGTTCTTTGAGTTCCTACTGAAGACCGGAGCGCGGACCCGAGAGGCGACCAACGCCCGGTGGACTGACCTTATCGGCGGCGACCTTCCTGTATTCCGTGTCCAGAATCACGCGGAGACGGCCTTCCGAACTAAGACGGGCAAGTCTCGTGTTGTGCCTATCGAGAAGACCCTCTACGAGAAGTTGCTACGGTGGAAGGAGCAGAACCCCGGCAAGAAGCTCATCTTCGGAACGGGCAACGACAAACCGGACACGCATTTCTTAGAGGTCTGCAAGGAGACGGCGCGGCGGGCCGGGTTAAATTGTGGCGAGTGCGACGGCTGCCAAGGCAAGAGCAAGGAATGCTCGCATTGGTACCTGCATAAGTTCCGTGACACGTTTGGAACATGGTCTGTCCGTGCCGGAGTTGACCTCAGAACCGTCCAAGGCTGGATGGGCCACTACTCCATTCAACAGACGGAGAAGTACATCGAGAAGGGCAAGGGAGCGTATGCACAGCAAGGCATCAACATGGCGTTTGGGATGAGTCTGTAAAAGAAAGGGCCACGCTCCTCAGGCTTGGCCCTTTATTACCCTCGTAACTACCTCGCATCATTATCTTTAAGCGATACTTCTCGGATGGAAGCACTGACACAAGAGCGGGAAGACCTCCGCGCACGTCTCAAAGACGACATCTTCAATCTTTGGAAGAACAACCGGGCCGACAAATACAACATGGGAAAGCATCTGGCGACTCTGCAAGAACTCCACGCCAAGCCGGGGACTGGAACGTTTCTGGAAGACCTCGCCGAACTCCACATTCCCAGCAACACCGCCTACCAGCGGATCAAGTTCTACAAAAGGATAGAGGCCATGTGGGCCGAGGGGCACGAGCCGACCTTGGTTGTAGACCGTGGTCTTTACCGTTTCGGTAAGGACGACCCGTTCCCTGTGGACTCCGAATACGACCCGCTGTTGGAACCGAGCGAAGACCTCCGGGCAGCTGCGGACAAAAAGCAAGCAGCGATAGACGAGATCATCAAGGCGGAAGCTGAGAAGATTGCCCAACTGCGGAAGGACCAGAAGGACAAGGTTCCACGCATGAACATCTCCCTGGTTCTCTCTGAAGACCAGCGGGAGCGATTCAAAGACAAATGGAACAGCCTGGACGAGAAGACTCGTTCCGAGCGTGTGTACGAAGCGATTGTGAATGCGGTGGTGCTAAGTGCGAATACAAATAGCTGATGGAGACCTGCTAAGGGAGGAACACCCGGCCCGTGAGCTGGGCTATGCCCTCCGCTGCGCGGACAAGGAACCGCTGGGCATCAAGGTTTTGAGTCCCAAACACGAAGAATACATAGAAGTGTACCGACCGGGTGGGTTTCTCCTCGCCGTGTTAATCAAGAACTGCCTTGACGAAAAACTTGTAACCGACACCTACCGTCTACTGAAGACCGTCAACGGGAATCCCAGCAACCGCCCCGGCATAATTGGGGAGGCGGCTCGACAGCCCGATGTAAGGAAGGATGGGACATTTTCGGGACGTGTTGGGGTGGTGCCCAAGGCGGTCATGCAAGCATACGGCGGGAAGGCCGACATGCTCGGTCATTATCGCTGGATGAAAGCTCCGAGTCCCGGCGCGGCTCTTTGCGGCCCTACGGCATGGACCCTGCGCAAGCCGGAACTGTACACGAAGGTCTTGCGGTTCGTGAAAGAGATCAACGACATCTATGCAACACATCTCCCGAAGGAGTACGCGAAACAGAAGGAGTACGTGGACACGATAGAGGAAGATTACAAAATCACAGGCACAGCATTCACGACGCTGTATGTGTTGAAGAATGCGCCGACCGCTACGCATGTGGACACGTTTGATTATCCCGAAGCATTTGGCGTGATGGCTACGCTGGGAAACTTCCAAGGCGGGGAATTATGCTTCCCTCGGTTCCGCATCGCGATTGACTACCAGCCGGGTGACTTGCTGTTGGCAGATGTTCACCAGCTACACGGGAACTTCCCTGTGTTGGAAGGTGAGCGCGTCGCTTGTGTGTTGTTCGTCAGGAAGGGGATTCACAAATGTCCCGTGTAGCATCACAGATTATCATGTAGACAAACATCAATCCTCCTCGGTGCGAGGTTTATTCAAACTCATTTACCTCGCCCTCACCGTCCCAATTCTCGCCGCCGTATGCCATCTCCAAGTTGACGACCTGACACTCCTCATTCATGTTGAGGAACTGCTGAGTCTCCCGCGCAAACTTGCAACGCAGGGAGTAATCCACATAGGGCGAAGGGCGCGGAGCACGCTTCATGGTGAAGCGACGGTCTATGCTGTTGGCGGGAATGGTCCGCTTGTTGAGCAGGGGATTGGTGATTCCCCGCCGTGGCGTCGGTCGTCTGGAAGTTCTTTGAGAGATTCAGAACGTCTACGGCTTTCGGTGCTGATTCGTGTAAGATTCCTCTCACGGGAAGGCTTGGCAATGGTGTTCCACGGATTAGCGACTATCAAGCCCGGCACCCGGTCCCCGGTCTAGCGTAAAGAGGCATCAGCGCAAGAGAGACTGATGAAGCCTGCGGATGAAAAAAGATGTCATTTTCCTGATTCTCGGATGCGTGGTGTTTTACATTGCGTGGCAAGTGTTTTGGCGCACAACTTTCTTCCTCATGGATTTGCGATCCCTGCCTTTATTCATAATTGCCGTATTGATTTGTTGGATGGTAATCAGAAAGGTTAGAAAGAGCCGTTAGGAAGACCGATGCTGCATGAGCGAGAAACGATGCGCCGCATCCGGGAAGCCGTCAAGAACGGCACCTTGGCAGAACCATTCAGGGCTGCCGATGTGAAACGAGCACTAAAGATTGACTATGCCGGAGTTTTTCTTCCAAAGCACCGCGTAGGGAACCCAGGCATAAAAGGCAAAAAGAATACTGAGCATTTTGTTCTGATCGAGCGCGGCCTTTATCGCCTCAAATAGCAAGGCTCGGGTTGTCAAAGGGATAATCCCGGCATTCTTCCTCCGGGCGAATCCGCGATATTGCAGATTCGAGCGTGCCGCATTAGTTCCTCATGTGTGCTGCGGTGCGGCAGCAGCTTCTTACACCTGCGACATTGGAACTTCCAAGCGCCTGCTTCCGGTATAACCCGTTCGTAGAACTCTGAAATTGAATGGTACAAATCCCAGACCTGTTCCCCTGTGATAGGGGATGGCCGGGCTGTTGAGTACGGCGATTCTCTTTGCGACACATGCCGCCCTGCATGAGCCATCAACTGCATGGCGTCTCCGTGGGCTTGGAACTGCTCCCAGCAGCATTTGCATACATAGCCGGAGTGTTCGGGAGGACTGACAGAGGTATCGAAAACGACCTCGAACCATTGTCGAATCATCTCGTCGTGCTTCCACGCGTTGTATCCACTGGGAATCATGAGGGTGGCGACAAGGATACGGTTTTCCAACGCGTGCCCGCAACAATAACCTCCGTCAGAGGTGTCTACGCCTTAGTTTTCACATATATGCGGAACGACCTCCGCCCCAAATAACTTACTCAAATGTTCTAGCTACCGAACCTCATAACACAGGGCCGACTGGCCGTCCCGATTTCATATGTTGCTCCCGCTTCATCTGATTCGGACACAGTCGGCCTTTTCTTTTCCGATTTCAATCTCGCTAATGAAAACACAAACTTTGGCTGCCTGCCCCCATACAGGGAGCAACATAAAAATGAAATCCAAGTTTGGTCGTCGTCTCACCGCAGACGAGAAGCAAGACATCAAGCAGCTGCTAATCGCAGGAATCCTCTCTCACAAATCCATCGCTGAAACCTATGGCGTCACCACGTGGACTATTTCCACCTGGGCCGTCAAATGGAACCTCCGTCGCGGGCGCGGGCCGCTGTCTCCAGCCCATCCGCAGTACAAGGCGGTGGCCCGTGGCTAACCGATACACAGATGCGGTGTTCCACGCCCACATTCCCGCCGTTGATAAAGCGGTGCTTTGGGCTGTGGCGCACCGCACGGACAACGAAACAGGCGCTTGTCATCCGAGCATCCTGACCATCAGCAAAGAAGCCGGTGCTTCCAAGACAATCGTGAAGCAGGTGATTGCCTATTGCGTGGAGATTGGGATTCTGGTGCAAGCGGTTCGCAAGAACGGCAAAGCGTTCCTCGCCAACGAATACACATTCAATCTGTCTGGCCTCCGTTGGCTCGAACGTGCGGATAGTCGGTACGGTCCGGACGGTGAAACTGACACCGGGTTACGAGCTAACGTAGGTAAGCTTCCGGCCCAGGGTGGGAGCCAGCCCAGGGGTGGGTTGGTATCCGGCCCAGGGGTATACCGGCGTCCGGCCCAGGGGTGGGGCGGGAGCCAACCGAAGAACTCAGAAGTTGATCTCAGAATTGGAACTCATCATTCGAACTCAGAAGAGACAGCACCCGACCAGACACAGGAACAACAGGCTTCGCCTGAGACCACCAAGGACTCCGTCCTGGACCAGCACAGGGAGACCCTGGACCCCAAAAAGCTGATCCTGCAAATCGACGATGATGACGATGTTCTCCCCCCACTTCCTGTCCACTCCCAAGCGCCTGCGGCAAGATTGATTCCGCCGCCCGCCGCTGCATACCATCCCGAAGCGATGGACCTACACAGGTGGGAAGACGAGGAACCTGCGGGCTACGTCACCTGTCTCACCTGCGGAGTCAAGGCCGCCGACGTTCGCCGCAAGGGCACGCGCTGCGTGAACGTCAACGGGCGAGTTGCCGGGGTGAGCGCATGACCATCTACTGCAACCTCTGCGATTGGCGTTTTGAGTTTAGTCCTGGCGACCGTGCCTCCCGCGACCATGCCTTGTTCTGCGTCGGACGCCATTACGAGCGTTGCCACGCGGGAATGATGGAGGTCATGTCCGCCTTCGACCAGCGGCTTGAGGAGTACGCCCTGCTTCCCGATCCTCGCACGGAGGTTGCCCGATGACCCTCCAACAACAGATAGACCAAGCACGCGACAGATTCCTGGAGACGGGCCGGGACGAAGACGTTCTACAAAGGACAGAGGACACCGGAAGCGAAGGCGAACATGCGGGCGGCTCGCCGTGACTTGAAGCAGGCTCCGCATAGCGAAGAGACGAAGCGGAAGATCAGCGAGGGCGTTCGGCGACGTAATGCTAGTTAGTCGTCCAGACAACTACTGGATACCTCATATGAGGAACATTATGAAGCACCGAGACATCGCAGAGCGGAATCAGAAGATCGTGGACTACGTTCGCGCACACCCTGATTTGAAGCAGAAGGACATAGCAGAGAAGTTCGGCATGGACCAGTCGTGGTTGTCGGCCATCTGCCGGGAGGAGGGTCTGTTCCGTGAGGAGACGGGCGGGCGTGTCCCGTTCGATCAATTACAGCTGGAGCTACGCCGCAAAGTAGTGGTCTATCTCCAACGGAATCTGGATGCAACCTACCGTCAGGCGGGCGAGATCTTCGGTCTCACGGTATGGCAAGCTGAGCAGGCAGCCACCGTCCTGGGCCTGCCCCGCCGCCGCATAGGGCGTCGGCTCGGTCAGAAGATGTCTGACCACACCCGCGCCGCCATCAGACGTGGTTATCAGAAATGGAAAGAAAAGAAGAACTCCTCACTGTCGTAAGCAGTGAGGAGTATGGAGGGTTTTAACTTGTCAACACTAGATACTGTAGAGTCCAATCTCGTCGGCCAAGATCCCTATCAGAGATTCTCAACCGACCCATGCCGTCATCGTCATCACGGTAATCGGGAGTCCCGCGCTGCCTGGGAGCAGGTTCTCCAGGATCTATGCCGCGCTCAAAGAGCAGTATTTGAAGTGTATCTGAAAGCTCACCCGACACCGCTGACACCTAAAGAAGTCGCCGCTGCCCTGGGCAAGAAGCTTCACGAAATTTCAGGCCGTTGTGCTGAAGGCAAAGAACTTGGCATCCTTCGCGCCACTAACACAATCCGTGATGGTTCCAGAGCATTAGAGTTGACACCAGACTGGCAAAAGCATATGGGAGCATAAGATGTTCATCTATCTAATTGGCTCGATCTAGGCACCGGAACGTTGATGAACCTCACGAAGAGGGAGGAAATAATATGAACAACGAACAGAAACCCAAATTCAATTTTACCAGCCCGCTGTTGCGGAAGACCGACATCCCTGTCAACGGGATCGCCAGGATCGTCCCGGCCTCCGTCTACGTGTCAATGGAACTTCGTTCACAATTCGCACAAGAGTGTATGGTCAGCCTTAAGAAGAGTGCTGATGAACAGGTTCTTGAGCTGGAACTTATGGTCCAAGATGAAGAAGCGTAAAATCAACCGTAATCCGCGCACCAATTACACCCACGATTTCTATCGCGACCCTGCATTCAAAAAGAAGATCGGAGATGCTGTCAGAAAATCCTATGCTGCTAAAACAGAAATCGAGAAGGAACTACACCGAGCGCGTCTCGCCGTCGCATATCGCCGCGCTATCTGGCTCGTCTACGGGAAGCCTCGCACCTGGATTCACGAGGCAGAAGAGCGACTACGTAAGGCTGAAGAAGCCATGGAGGAGCAACAGCATGATATGTAGAGATTGTAAGCACCAAGAGACATCCCATTTCGCTTGCGCGATAGGATCGTTCTGTAAAGAGTGTCCAATTGAGGGCAACGTTTGGGAGCATGTCTTCCGGCCCGACGTAGCGGACACCATCCGCAAGAATGGCGAGGAGATCGCCAAGCTGATTACAGAGCACGGAATCTAACTACCGGACTCATACAACCTTTGGATTAACAAGACACCCGGCCCGACGTTACCGACGAGTCGGGCGTTTGTGTCTTACGCCACTACCGCTTTCGGCTTGGGTTCTTCGAAAGAACACTCCATCGACTGGTCAATGCCAGCCGCCGCTGCCAAGATAGCGTGTGCTACCTGTGCGGCTTTTTCCTTCGGTAGAGATAGCGACAGATAGGCGCTGCTGCCCTGCTCTTTGAATGCAAGCCGTATGCGCTTTGTGCCGCCACCCGAGACTGTGATTTTGTATTTTGAGAAGAACTGGCTGTAGGACTGCCCGCTCTCGTAGTTGAGATTGACGTTCATTGTGTGCTCCTATATTGCGAATTGCGCCCGCACAACATCACGGACGCGAGCACAATGATAGCAGGAACAAACGTCGTCGGTCATCTCTTTCGCTAACGAACGCTCCCTCCGCTGCACGAACCTCTAAACAGAATGCCGAACATCCTCAAAATGACGAAGGGCCATTGTGTAGTCTGTGAGCACGTACACGAGTTCCCGCTCCACGTGCCGCCATTCCATCGCACCATCGTCCACTGCAAAGACATCGAGGGGAAATGCTGCCCATCATGCCACAGGATAGAGGACTCCGGACGTTTCGGTTTACAGGTAGCGACATCAGCAGACAACAAGACGGCATACCTCGCTTGCTGCTTCAAGCTCCAGCTGTTGGAGATTCAGCTCGGAGATAACGTGGACGCGGCCCGTAGGGGATACAGGAAGAAGGACGCCAATCTCACGTGGGAGATGGTGCGCAAGATTCGCTCCCTGTACAAAGCTCCGACAGGCAAGTTCTATGCAGGCGGCCCGCCTGTGCGATACAACTGCGTATCCCTTGCACGCTTCCTACAGCTGCCAACCTCCGTCGTTCAAGACGTCGTGCTGAACAAGATCTGGACAGAATGAGAGAACGCAATGGTTTTAAAACAAGGGACAAAATTCGTCCAAGTGAAGATCGGCTCCTGTCAACTTGCGCATCATTCCGGCGGAGTTCTTGGCTCTGCCCATAGAGATTCAGAACGCTACAGCAATACCGGAGAGGAAGTGCGAGCCGTCAAACGTGACCATCGCTGCTTTTCCAGAGAGGAGTTATGTCATGGAAGAACAACTACCACCCGCATACGCGGCCATCGTCAACAAGCTGGATGAGATTCTCGTTGAATTGAAATCGCAGAAGACGCAGCGCGAACAGAATCCTGTGCAGAAGACTGCGGCCCGTCGTGAGCAGAAGCCGACGGGCTAATGTCTGACCTCAAACCGCTACATGAGTGCGGCCACGGCTGTCGCATCCTCACCCGCGAACGTCGCTGTCCCAAGCACACCGTGGGCGACAACGAACGCAAGCAATACGACCGCCAGCGCAACAAGTGGGACCCGTTCCGGGCTTTATACAGGACAGCACGATGGCAGTGGTTCAAGCGTCTCGTCAGGATGGAAGAGCCGATATGCAAGACGTGCGGCCTACACAAGACCGAGGTCGTTGACCATATCGTCCCGGCCCGCGTATACGCAGCCAGCGATCCCGAGATGTTCTACGACAGAAAGAATCTTCAGGGACTATGCCTCACCTGCCATAGCGAGAAGACTCGTCAGGAGATGGAGCGGTACGGGCTGGTGAGCACCACAGGACCAACAAGACTATGAAGTATCAAGAGACAACATTCACAATCCCAGTCAGTCATCAACAGCTGAGCGAGGATGAGTATGACTTGCGCGTGGGCAAGATCACGCAGCAGGAATACAACCGTCGTGTGGAGGAGAAGGCGTCCAAATGAAGACAGGTGATGAACGATTGGATGAGTTGACTGACGCTGTTGCTTCCGCAGAGCAGGCCGTCAAAGCGGCCAACACCCCGGCCCTAAGGGAAGTGGCAGAGCAGGCTCTCACTGCAGCACGCAAGGCCAAGGCTGACTATTGGGCTGCCTACCAAGCCAAGGCCCGCGCTGCATACATGAAGAGACTGCTGGGTGCTGGTGTCTGATCACTGAAGCAAATAGTAATCCCTGACACCTGGTGATGGGTATGGGGTGTTAGAACCCGAAACAGATGTCAGAGAAGGCCGCTGGACTCATATTTACGCACACCCTCTATATCTTAGAGCTACATAAACCAATAGTATGGGCCGACCAAGAACACCAACAGCAATTCTGAGAGCAAACGGAACATTCGATCACAACAAAGGCCGCTACATGAAGGAGCAGGGCCGGGATAAAGAACCTGTGCCCAACGCGCCTATCCGCAAAACTCCACCGCTATCGCTCTCGCTTGACGAGAGAAAGGTGTGGTTTGAATTCATCAGGAAGATACCAGACGGAGTGTTGGGGGATTGCGACGAGTACTGGCTTGCGATGGCTGTGCGGATGGAGTGGAAAGAGCGCAGTCGGACAATCACAGGCCCAGAGAGGTCACAGTACATAACTCTGTTGGGCAAATTGGGGATGAATCCTTCGGAACGTTCCAAGGTGACAGCCAACCCCTCCGCCAAACCTGTTAATGCAGACCCCGAGGACGAGTTTCTATCCTCCGTTCAGTGATGCCCAAACGCGACTACATAGCAATCGCCCGACAGTACACGCAAGACGTGTTAGACGGCACGATTCCCACCTGCAAACTGACCCGGCTCGCTGTGCAGCGTCAAGTGGACGACCTCGCTCGGGCCGAGAACAACGACCCCACGTTCCCCTACGTGTTCGACGAGGACGCAGCTTCCAAGGTCTGTCGTTTTGTAGAACTCCATCCGTTCAACGACGGTGCCAGGGCAGGGCAACTTATTGTCCTATCTCCCTGGCAAGTGTGGGAGTTGACCACGGTGTGGGGCTGGCTTCAGAAGTTCACCGGGCAGCGTCGTTTTCGGCGGGCCTACACAGAGGTTGCGAAAGGGAACGGCAAGAGTGCCATGACCTCACCACTTTGCGACTACATGGCGTTTGGTGCGGGTGTCAAAGGTGCTCAAGTGTTTGCTGCTGGAGCATCCAAGGACCAGGCGCGGGTAGTCTTCGATGTCTCCTGCGCCATGATGAGGAAGATGCCGTTCATGACAAAGGCCGGAATACAGGCCTCTGGTAAGACTTTGCACCCGGAATCGCTCTACCAGATGAGCACAAATTCCTCTTACCGGCCTCTCTCGTCGGAATCAGCGGACAACAAAGAGGGACTCAAGCCAGTGTTCATCTCCATGGATGAACTGCACGCGCATAAGACCAGGGACTTGTTTGACAACCTGTCCACTGCGAACGGCAAAATGCCCGGCTCCCTCCTGTGGATTATCACCACAGCGGGAACCAACCGGGCTTCGGTCTGCTACGAGCAACATCAGTTGATTGTGGAGATTCTGGAGGGAACCAAGAAGGATGAGACGACCTTCGGCCTTATCTACAGCATTGATCCCGAGGACTCTCCGTGGGATGAGACGACATGGCGCAAGGCCAACCCCAACTGGGGAGTCTCTGTAGACCCCGAGGAAATCGCGGCGAAGGCTAACCTTGCCAAGCAGACGCCTTCTCTCCAGAACGCATTCCTGACAAAGAATCTGGATGTCTGGTGCAATGCAGATATTTCCGGTTTGCCCATGCGGGATTATGAACTCTGCTTCACGCCTCACATGGACATCGAGGATTTTCGTGATGACGACTGCATCATTGGTGTTGACGCTGCAACGCGACGAGACCTCGCCTCGATAGTCGCGGCCTTTCGCCGTTGGGAGGACGAACGGTGGCACTACTACGCATTTCAGAAATCTTGGCTGCCTGAAAAGGCCGTCGAGGAGTCGCCCGTTGCCCAGCTGAAGGGCTGGGTGATTGAGGGTCACTTAGAGACGCGACCCGGCGTCAGCATCGATCTGGCAAAAGTCATTCCCGAGTATCTGGAAGAGTTCGCCAACAAGTACAACGTCAAGGAAATCGCCCTTGACCCTCACAAGAGCGAGATCATCGTCCCGACCCTACAGGAGATGTTCGGCGAGGACAAGATTGTCACCGTTTCTCCGAAGGGTCATGAGATGTGCCCGGCGATGAAAGAGTTTGAAACTCTTCTCGTTGAGCGACGTTTCCATCACGACGGCGACCCGCTCTACGCTTGGGCTTGCGGCAATGTGGGAGGGCACGTCAGTCAGAGGGACAGCAGCGTATTCCCTGTGCGCAAATCCGCGGACGCCAAGATCGACCCTGCCATCGCAACCATGATTGCGCTCCGGCGCTGGACGGCTTATGTGGACGAGCACGACTCCGGCCCGCTGGTCAGCGTATTGACCTGGTGACGGATTTCCCAACTTTCATAACTCTTTAGGTAGAGGGAAGATTTTGAATAAAAACACACGTGCCATCGTGACTTTTCTGGGTATTGCCTGTCTTGTCGCTGGCTTCGCGCTACTCAAACCCGCGTTGGGTTTCATTGCCGCTGGTGCATTGATCCTGACGTTGATTCTCTTGACAAGGAAATAACTACATGGGATTGATGAAAAGCTTCATCCTGGAGACCCGAGACTTCCTGTCTGGTTTCTCAGCACCCGACAATTTCTTCGGACTCGGCGGCTTCGCTCCTACGGCGGCCAACGTCACAGTTAACGAGATGACTGCGATGCAGTCGTCCACCGTGTTTGGCTGCATTCGCATCGTCGCGGGGTCCGTCGCGGCCCTACCTTTTCACGTCTACGAGAAGCTCCCGACCGGGGGTCGTCGTATTGCCAAGGATCATCCTCTGGAATACCTCCTGTCCACCCGGCCCAGTGACGAACTGGACGCCTATATGGCGAAGGAAACAGCCCTCGTTCATCTGCTCACCCGTGGCAATTGCTATTTCTTGAAGCTTCGCAACCCGCACACCAAGAAGGTCACACAGCTCGATCTGCTATCACCATTTTCGACAACGGTTTATCGCAACGGCAATGACGGCGCATTGATCTACAAATTCATCGGCTGGGACAACAAAGAACACACATTTCTCGCTGAGGACATCATCCACGTCCGTGGGGTTTCGTGGGACGGCATTGTCGGGATGTCACCGATTCAGCAATTTGCTCGCGAGGCTATCGGCCTTGACCTTGGTCTCCGGAACTACGGCGCACGTTTCATCGCGAATGGAGCATCCGCGTCCGCCATGCTATCGGTCAAGAGCAAGATCAGCCCTGCGGACCGCAAGCAACTTGAGACTGATGTTGTCCAAGCCCACACCGGCACTAACGCTCATCGTGCGATTGTCGTTGGAGCAGAAGCGACTTGGCAGCCCCTCGGCATCTCGCCCGAGCAAGCACAGTTCCTGCAAACCCGAGGCTTCCAGCGCGGCGAAATTTGTGCCATCTATGGCGTCCCGGCACACCTTGTTGGCGATCACGAACAAACAAAGGCCGGGGTAAGTGAGCAGAACGCACTGCTACTTAACACTACCCTCGTCGCGTGGCTAAAGCGCATTGAAGCAGCGTTCAACGTCAAGTTTTTCAGCAACAATCCTCGTTACAGCACCGAGGACGCGAGTCGGTATGAGATCGGCTTCGACACCGCCAAGCTGGAGCGTTACGAGTTCGAAAGCACGCTGAGCAAACTGGCTACGGGTCGGCAGTGGGGTCTCATCACATCCGACGAGGGCCGCGAGTTCCTCGGACTGAATCCGTTCGACAAGCAAGACTCCGACAACCCGGCTGAAAAGCTGTGGAGACCCGTGAACATGATGCCGATTAGTGAGGAATCAGAGGAGACTCCGGTATCTCCAACAGCAAAAGAGGAGCCCGAGGCGTCAAAACCCAGTGATACGGCCTCCGAAGCGGATGAATTATTGGCCCGCTCGCTGTATCAGCGCGTGTTCAAGGACGCATTTAACCGTGTTTTCACACGTGAAAAGCGCGATGAAAAGCACACGATACGGGTGTTTTCAGCCCCTTTGGAGACCATCGCGGACTACTTCTGTATGGAACAGAGGGACGATTTCCGCTCCGGGGACACATTACCCGGCAAAGTCGACACATTCGTTCAGGAGTACACGCGCACCCTGGCGAAACGAGCTGTCACCTGGAAGTCTGAGGATGTCTATGGCGAATTAACCCGCGCCATCAAGGCTCTCAAACAAGCAACGACAAAAGAAGTAACTATCGAGGAGTAATCATGAGCAAACTAGAACGTCGCATGTTTTCAACAGAATTTCGCGCTGTCAAAGAAGACGGCAAGCCCACCCGCTTGGCCGGGTACGCGGCGGTCTACAATTCGGCCTCCGAAGACCTCGGCGGGTTTACTGAAGAGATCGCGGCTGGTGCGTTCAAGGATGTTCTCGCGAATAATCCCGATTGCCGCTGCTTGTTCAACCACAACCCGGACAACATTCTGGGCCGGACTACGGCGGGCACTCTCACGCTGAGGGAAGACTCCCTCGGCCTGCACTACGACTGCCTGCCCCCGGACACCACCTTGGGCCGTGATCTCATGGTCCTTGCCGAGCGTAAGGACATCACGCAGAGCAGCTTCGGTTTCACTGTGGATGAAGAGGACTGGTTCGATAGGAACGGAAAATCGGTGGCTCCCTGGTCGTACGAAGGTGTGAAGCGTGTCGTCCGCAAGGTCGGAGCCCTCTACGATGTAAGCCCGGTCACATACCCCGCGTACACGGCATCATCCGTGGAAGCGCGTTCCAAGTTTCTGTTCCCGGAGGGACACCCCGAGCGTCGCGAAAAGAGGGAAGCCGGGGAAGTAAGCCTGCAAGAACGGATTGACGATCTTCAGGATGCCTTGAACGTGAAGTATCCGGCTGACTCTGCCAGTAATTGCTGGGGCGCGGGCAAATATTGGGCCCTCGAAGTCTACTCCGCCAGTGCAATTATTTACGACACCACGGACACCGACGAGTACTTCCGCATCACCTACACAGTAGACGACGCGGGCGAGCCTGTCCTTGGCGACACGCTGGAGCCGGTTGAGAAGACCTGGGTTCCTTCGGAGGCCGCATCTGCTCGTATGGCAGCACCCAAACTCGCTAACGCTCGTAAGGAAGCGAAGCGGCAATTGGCTAAGAGACGGCTGGCTCTCAGGCGCAAGAAATAATTTCAAAGCAAGTTTTGCAACTTCGGAAACGAAGTATTGAATGCTGCTCCGGTCTTGTGGGATGCCACGCGAAAGAGATTTGAGCAGAAGCGAAGCGGTCTCACCTCGGGGTGGGATTGGCTCGTAAATGAAAATTTTGGAGTCAAACCATGACTTTGCAAGAAAAGCGTGAAGCAAAACTGAACGAGATCGAGCAGCTACTCAACTCGAATGAGTTTAGCGAAGAGCGCCACAAAACCCTGGAAGGCGACCTGAACGCTATTGAAGTTCAGATTCGCGCCAAAGAAGCTCACGAAATCCGCGTCAACGCTGTTGACAAGTCCCACCGGGCGGCCCCTACTGCTGAACCGAATGGGGAAACCCGTGGCAAGTCTGATCCTGAAAAGGAAAAGCGCGCATATGATCTGTATCTCCGCAAGGGCCGTCGTGCTGTTGAAGCAGACGCCGAACTGCGCGTCTACGCGCCTCTGAATAGCACTGACGAGACGCAGGGCGAGTTTCTGATCCCGGTGTCCACTGCTCCTGATATTGAAAAGAAGCAAAAGTCGGTCGGTCAGATGCTGACCATCCTTCGCACTATCAACACCAACTCCGGCAACACGATCAACTGGCCAACTGTGGACGACACTGCCCAGAACGGCGAGTTCATCGACGAGAACGCTCCAGTTAGTCAGGCCAATCCGGTCTTCGGTCACGTGCCGCTCGCCAGCTTCATGTGGTCTTCCAAGCAGGTCTTGGTGCCCATCCAGCTGATCAACGACTCCAACTTTGACGTTCAGGCTCTCCTGACGGAAGAGTTCGGTCTGCGTTCCGGTCGTGGCTTCAACGCTCGCTTCACTACGGGCACTGACGGCATCCTGGGTGTCTCTGGTTTGGGTAACCTGCCAGCGGCCTCTTCTTCTGTCGTTGACTACACTGAGCCGCTCACGCTCCAGGGCAACATCGATCTCGCTTATGACGTGAACGCGACGTACATGTTCAACAAGAAGATCTACCTGAAGTACCGCGCTCTCAAGAGCACCACGGGCCAACTGCTCTGGCAGCCTGAAGAGTACAAGGCGGGCCTTCTGCACGGTCGTCCGTTCGTCATCAACCAGGACATGCCCGATTTGGGCATCTCCGCGAAGTATCTGGTATATGGAGATTTCTCCAAGTATCTGTTCCGTCGCGTCGGTCAGATGAGCGTGTTCCGCTTCAACGAGCTGTTCATGTCTAACCTGCAACAGGGCTTCCAGGCTTACCAGCGCATCTCTGGTAAGTGCATTCAGCCTGCGGCGTTCGCAACCCTTACAGCGGCATCTGTCTAACCAGCTGATCTGCCAATAAACCTCTGAGAGCCTGAGCGAACCTGCTCAGGCTCTTGGTGCTTAAAGACAAACTTTCGGAACTTTTATAGAGGTATCCCTTGCAGATCAGACCAGTACAAGCTCCAGGCACTCTCCCCGTAGACCTCACCCTGGCGATGAAATTTTGCAACGCCAACAGTGCGGACGCGGACGTCGTCACGATTGCTTTGGGAGCCGCTGTTGCGCACGCTGAGCGAGTAACCGGGCGGGCCTTGACCTCTCGGAAATACATCGCCACTCTCGATCAGTTCCCACAATTTCCATTTGCGGGCAACACCTTCTATCCGCTGTTCGCCAACTTCCCATTCCTGGCAGGCACCGGCCCGGTGATGAATTACCCGACCGTCAGCCCGCTTCAGGAGACGGACCGGCTGCCTTTCACGATCTATCTTCGCCCTACTCCTGTGACTGCTGTCGAGAAGATCACGTACATCGATCTCCAAGGCAACTCTGCGATTCTGCTCCCCGGCATCGATTTTGCGGTGGACCTCATTAGTGAACCAGCCCGCATCAGCCCACTACCAGGCGGTAGCTGGCCGCAAGGTCTCATCGGTATCAGCTATGTGGAAGTCCATTTCACCGCAGGGTTCAGCGTTGACCCCACGGACGTGGAGGATGTATTTGTCTCGGCTGGTTCGCCGGCAAGAGAGAACGTCGAGTTTGTTTTCGCCAACGGCATTCCGCTCGATCTGAAACAAGCACTTCTGATTTTGACGAACGATTTCTACTGCAACCGTGAAATGAACGTGGCGGGTTCTGTTGGCCGCGTGCCACAGGTAGACGACATTCTCGCGCTCTATACGAAGCACGATTACAGGGTGGATCAGTAATGCTTCCAAGATCACTTAGCACTGGCGTCTCCCGTTACCCGACCGGAGCAATGCGCCACACGATTGAGCTTTTGCAGCCGAACACGACACGAGACTCGGATGGGGAATTTGCTGATCCAACTGTCTTCGCGACTTGCCGGGCATTCATTGTAAACCTTCAAGGTCGTGAACTATTGAAGGCCCAACAGGTCGTTTCCGAGGTCACCAACAAAGTGATCATTCCTTATATTCCAGGGGTGACTTCCGCCATGATGGTGAGCTTTGATTCTCGCCTATTTGAAGTTCTAGCTGTGTCGGACTTAGATGAATTGAAAGTCCAACTCGTCCTCTACTGCGTAGAGAGAAACGACGGGGTGTAAGTTGGGCGATGGAACGGTCACATGTACAGTCCGCGGACTTGATGAGCTTGGCAAGCAGCTCGGGGAGAACTCCGTCACCGCCATCAAGCGTGTTCTGCGACGTGTTGAGAAAGAGGTTGGAAAGATCTGGATCGAGGCTATCGCAGAGCGGGCACCCGTGGATACCGGGCGACTGGAAGAGAGCATCACTTACCAGACCCAGGCAACCCTAACAGGAATGACCCTGTATGTAGGGCCGGACAGAGAGGGTTGGTACGGCTCGATGCAAGAATTTGGTACGCGGTTTCAAGAGCCGCAACCATTTGTCCGTCCCGCTTTCGAAGCCACGCAAGACGAAGTGATAGACAAGTTTGGGCAGGTGCTGGCGGAAGAGTTGGAGACGTTAGAGAAGCAGAAAGCGGCGGTGCTGGAAGTGGTCCGAGCACAGTTTTTCGGCGGAGGTGAGTAAATGTCGTTGGAAACAGGGTTATACCAAAAGCTCCGGGATACCACATCGGTGTCCAATCTTATTGGCGGACGAATTTTCGGCTCCCGGCTTGGGGACGATTCAACCCTGCCGGCTGTCGTGTACTTCACGTTCTGGAGTGATACCGTTCGCGCGCTTGACGGGCCGGA
>JANXPR010000398.1 GCA_025357215.1 Acidobacteriaceae bacterium
AACGGCAAAAGCGGCGCGCCCACGATTTCTGACAATTTCGCTCCGCCGCCTTCATAGCCCACGCGAAGTTGCGCGTTGCGGCTGAAAATGTAGCCAACTTCCAGCGTGCCGGAAATGGTACGCAATTGATAGTGGGCCAGCTCGTCCTGCCGGCGATAAATATTGAATGGCGATGATTCAGTGGTGATTTGCGGAGCCACAAACCAGTGGCTAGAGGGCTTGAGCGGCCGGTAGTACTCGGTGGCCAGTCCGTACTGGGAACCCAGAAGCACGTCCGTACGCCACTCCGAGCCAATGCCTCCAATATCAAAGGCGGTGAAGCGCGCGCCAAGCGTGAAGAGTGGGCTACGGTAGTCGCTGCCGTTGATTTCGATGACCGGCTTAATGGTGGCGCGAGCATAGTCCCGCGTGGTGGCCGTGATGTTCAGGCCAGGTCTGGCCGTCGCGGTCGGTCAGGCCGTATCCCACGCGAGCAAACTTACCGGTCCCAACAATACGGTTCAATTCGCGCTCCAGTTGGTCGGTTTGCGCGTCGTCAAAAGGCTTTCCGGAATAGTCAGAAAGCTCCTGGCGGACCTGGTCGCGCAAGGCGTGATCGTCAATAGAGATATTTACAAAGCGCGGGACGGGAGGGGAAATCTTGTCGGCCGGAATGCGGGCGGCGCGTTGCGCTGTGTATTGTGCCCAGGCTGCGTCATCCAGGCGGTGCGCGAGTAGTTTTTCTTTTACAGCCTCCGCAGCCTGATATCCGCGAGCGATCAAGGCTTCATACTTCGCATATTCGTTGGACTTAAAATCAGCCAGGTTGACGGTGATGGCAACATCACTTTCCTTCAACAAAGCGAGACTGCGATTTTCATTAGCGCCAACGACGACAGACGCCGCTTCGCCGGCAAGCTCCACGGCCGACAGTTCAGCGTTAGGATCAATGGGCGTTGCCTTGAGGTGGATGGCCACGATCACGTCCGCGCCCATCTCCTGGGCCACGCGTACCGGCAAGTTGTCCTGGACACCGCCGTCAATGTACATCTTCTGCTCGTCACGGACGGGCGCGAAGATTCCGGGAATCGACATGCTGGCCCGCAAGGCCATGCGCAATGAGCCGTCCTTGAACACATAGTCGCGATCGAAAACATCTTCTTTCTTGGTGACCATATCCACGGCAACGCAGCGGAAGGGAATCGGCAGGTCATCAAAATGTTTCAAGTTCCAATACGGTCTGGTAATATCGTCCAGGACCAGGCCAACCTGGTGGCCGGCGTTGAAGGCTTCCGGCAGGCGCAAGCCTTTGCGAAAAGCAAAGTTGAGAGAGTTGGGATAAGTGCGCTGGTCTTCTTTACGGCGGAAAGCCAGGTCGCCGTATTCGATGCGGTCGTAAAGCACGGCGTCCCAGTTGATCTCAGAGACGAGCTCGTGGATTTCATCAGGACTGTAGCCCATGGCGTACATGCCGCCGATCAGCGCGCCCATACTGGTCCCCGCTACGTAGTCCACCGGCACATGATTGGTTTCCAGCCATCGAACAACACCGATGTGCGCCAACCCCAACGCACCGCCGCCTTCCAGTACCAGCCCGATCTTTTGGCGAGGAGTTTGCGGGCCGGACGCCTGGACGACTTGTGCTTCCGGCTCCGACGCAATGCCGCCCGTCTGCGCGAAGACAGGCAGGCAAAACAACGCGGCGATCAGGACAAGACGTCGGGCCATCATGGATACTCAATAAAAGAGCCGGAAAGGCGAGTATATCCCGCGTGGAGCCGCATCCCACATTGTCTAGGGATGTTCAGCTTTTGTTTCGGCTCCCAACACGGCGCGCTACGCGATTAAAATGCATGTTGACACGAGGGCCTCGCTACTTCGGAACCAAGAACGCGACCGATTTTTCTGACGGAGACGGAATATGAGACTGAAGATCTGCACGATACCTGCCTTAGTCCTTGCGCTGGCAAGCGTGGTTGCCGCCCAACAACATGCTGCGCACAGTCCGGCGAAACCCGCAACGTTGATGACCGGAATTGGGAGCCAGCATCACCCGGTTACCACCAGCAACCCGGAAGCCCAAAAGTTTTTTGACCAGGGTCTGCGCCTGATTTATGCCTTCAATCACGATGAGGCCGAGAAGTCATTTGCGCACGCGGCGCATCTTGATCCCAAATTGGCCATGGCTTACTGGGGAATCGCCGAAGCTGTCGGTCCAAACTACAACGTTCCCGGCGATCCTGACCGTTTCAAGAAAGCCCATGAGGCCATCCAAAAAGCCGTGGACCTTTCTGCCAGTGTTTCTGCGAGCGAGAAGGCGTACATCAACGCTCTGGCAAAACGTTTCCCGGCGGACCCGAAGGCGGATCTACGACAGGCCGCGGAAGATTCCCGCGATGCCATGCGCGAAGTGGTGAAACAGTTCCCAGACGATCTGGATGCGGCAGCGCTCTTTGCTGAAGCGCTAATGAACCTGCATCCGTGGGGACTGTGGCATGTGGATGGCTCGCCTGAGTTGGGGACGGAAGAGATTGTGGCCACGCTGGAGTCAATCTTGAAACGCGATCCTAACCACGTGGGCGCAATTCACTATTACATTCATGCCGTGGAAGCCTCGCCGAATCCGGAGCGGGCCCTGGCTCCGGCCAATCGTTTGGCGGCGCTCACGCCAGCCGCCGGACACCTGGTCCACATGCCCGCACACGTTTATATCCGTACGGGAGACTTTGATGCCGGAGTGAAAACCAATCAACTGGCGGCGGAAGCCGATCGTGCTTACATGCGTTCCGGTGGGATACCGGGAATCTATCCGGCCATGTATTACAGCCACAACCTGCACTTTATTGCCATGTGCGCCAGTATGGACGGCGACTACGCGCAGTCGCACAGGGCGGCCGAAATGCTGGTGGCCCACGTGGGCCCGCTGGTGAAAGATATGCCGCCACTGGAAGGTTTTATGACCATATCCATGGCGGTGGAAGTGCGCTTCCACAAGTGGAACGAAATTCTAGGCATGAAGGCGCCTGATAAATCCATGCAGATAGCAACAGTGTTCTGGCATTTTGCCCGGGGCATGGCTTTTGCCGGACTCAGTAAGGTCTCTGAAGCCGAGACTGAAGTGAAGATTGTGCACCAGGCAGCCGAGCAGACTCCGCCTGACGCCATCTTTGCCATGCCGGTGAACAACAAAGCCAAAGACGTGCTCACCATTGCCGATTATGTACTTGCAGCAAAAATCGCTCTGGCAAAAAAAGATCCTGCCGCGGCTCTGCCGCTGCTGCGGAAAGCCGTGGCCATCCAGGACACTTTGAAATATGACGAACCACCAGACTGGTTCTTCCCGGTCCGCGAACAACTTGGTGCAGTTTTGTTGATGACCGGTGATGCCGCCGCCGCTGAGAAGGTGTTCCGTGAAGACCTGGACCGGAACCTGCGGAATCCGCGGTCTCTGTTCGGTTTGAGTTCAGCCTTGAAGGCACAGAAACGTGATTACGATGCCCAGTTTGTGGACGACCAGTTCAATACGGCGTGGAAAGCTAAAGAGATCAAGTTGAAAGTGGAAGATCTAACGTAAGAGCGAACAAAACACAGTTTGTGAAAACTACTTCACGGCGGACGTGATATTTACTTTCGCCGCGAATTTTATTTCGGCGCCTTCCTGAAACTCGCTGATGGCTTTGACCACGGCGGCGTCCACTTCACTGCGACGTTCGGCAGGGACAGATTGCAGCAGCGGCGCAAACGGGACCGTCACTTCCTGAAAGTATTCCCAGACTTCTTCCGGCGACCCCGGCCATGTCCAGGGGACATTGCAGAAATCTTCTGTAACTCCTTCGAAGCCGGCGGCACGCATGTGTCCGGCCAGGAGTCCGGGTTGCCCAAAGGCGAACATCTTTCTGGCAGCTTCCGGAATCGAGCCGTCGTGCATTGTGCGTAGCAGAGTGCCGATTGTCGACGAGAAGTAAGGTTGTCCCATTACGCCCCACGCCAAGAATGTGGCGCGGCCTCCAGGTTTCAGTACGCGGCGAATTTCGCGCAGCGCGTTCGGCACGTTAGCAAAGAACATCACGCCCAGCCGGCAGGTGACATGGTGAAAACTCGCGTCATCAAAAGGAAGTTGGTGTACGTCGGCGGGCATGAAGCAGACATTGCTGAGGCCGCGCTGGTCCGCTCGATCCGCCGCAATCTTGAGCGGAGCTTCTGAGATGTCAACGCCCACAACTTCGCCTTTGTCCTGAAGAAGAGTCGCGATGGAAATGGCCGGTTCGCCAGTGCCGCAGGCGACGTCCAGCACGCGCGTGCCGGGTTCCGTGGGAATGCGCGCGGCCTCGACAATGGCCTGGGTCATGCCGCTACCCATGGCGGCGGACTGTTTCCGCCATTTCAGACTGGCCGTGTTGCGGGCAAAGCTGTTCCAGTCAGGCAGTTGAGAGGAGGCATCCATAGGCTTCTTGGGCCCATTATACCCAGCCACCCGGGAGAGCAAATTGTGTGTGGCTTCTGGGTGAGCGGCTCGGTGGTAGATGGCGTGATTCGCAAGCGGCTTGTCTGTCATAATAGTTCCTCCACTTTTCGAGTGTGGAGCCTGCCGCAAGCGATAACACCGCTACGGCTCACCGCTCCGTGTGATACGGATCACATGCGTTGTGCGGCGAATAGTCCAGAGTTCAAGCAGGAGGAAGTATCCATGAAAGCCGATAACCTTACACGTGCGGGAGAACAGGTAAAAGCCAACGTCGCGGAGATCGCGGAAAAAGCGCGAGACTTGACGGAAAAAGTAAAAGAGCGCTGGGAAGACACTTACCATGACGTGGAGCGCAGCGTGCGTCGGGCCAAAGTAGCGGCGGAAGACGGCGTGCATGAAATGCGGCACCAGATCAAAGCCCGGCCAATTACGGTGGTTGCTTCCGTGGCCGCAGGCGCGTTTGCGATTGGCCTGTTGACCGGCCTGCTGGTGGGCAGAAAGTCGCGCGATTAGCTTTTGCGCTAACGCGAAGATCACAATGTACGAATGACGTTTAGCTGGCGGCCAGAGCCAGATCCGGAACGAACATGGTGGCCGTCTTCAGTTGCCGTGTGCGCAGCCTTACGTCAATCAGTTCCTTGGCCTTGGCGGCGATGTGTTCTCCGCTGACTTCAAATTCCTTGATCAGTTCCCACGGAGCGCCGCTGTCTCCGAAACGGTCTTTCACGCCGATGGCGCCGGTGAGTACCGGGACGCCGTACAACTCATGGCTCTGAGTGATCACTCCGCTGACTCGCCAGGCCAGCGCGCCGATCTGGTGTTCTTCCGCCGTGACGATGACTCCGGTTTCTTTTGCCGCGCGGACGATCGCGGCTTCATCAATCGGCTTCAGCGTGTGCATGTTTATGACGCGCGTCTCGTAGCCAAATTCACTTTTCAAAATGTACGCGGCGCGCATGGCTTCAGGGACCATGGGGCCGCAGGCGATAATCGAAATATCTTCATTTTCATTGGCATAGTCTTCCGCCAGCTTCTGATCAAAACCGTCAACCATCATGAGCGATTC
>JANXPR010000424.1 GCA_025357215.1 Acidobacteriaceae bacterium
GCCAAGCCCCGCACTTGCGCAGTTCCCGACACAATTTCTTCCCTATGATCTTCTAACTTTTTTATTTTCCGTGTGCGTCATCACACGGCTTGTGTGATGACATTCGGATGAAGATCAACTTCGCCTCGCTCCGGTGTCCACATCTGGACATGGTGTCCACATAGTGTTCACCGCCGATTGACGCTACATTCTCTGATCTCCATTTCTGCCCTCGCAGACCGTCGCAAGTCAATGTGTGGCAACACTATTGTTCATGCCCGGTTCCTTCCTGACTTTGGTCATCAGTTTGCATTCATCACCTGCGTTGGAGATCAGCCGTGTTGCCCGAGCGGAGAGCAAAACATTCATTGGTCATCACGGAAGACATGCAGACGCTAGTGAGTTAGCCAAACAGATTAGACGAAGCAATCTCTCGAAGACCGCAAAACGTGGCGAAGTCTTTGAGTGAACTGGAGAAAAGAGATGGCGACAAGAAGAGATATGCTGAAACTTGGCCTGGCAACAGGCGGAGCTGCGCTGACGACAGGACTGCTCAGTAAACCTGCCGCGGCCCAGCTGTGCTCACCCGACAACATTCCGCCGTATCCACCAAGCCCGCCGACGCGGCCGTTTATTGCGCCGCTGTTCATTCCGCCGGTCAAGCAGCCAGTGGATCCGGCCAGTTTGAGCCCGGCCGTCGATCCGACCAAGCATCAGCGTTACACGGAGTTCCTGCCCAAGAAGTTCTATGTGCAGAACATCGGAGCAACGAACTGGCAGTATCATCCGGACCTGCCGCCAACCCTGTCACTCTCCTACGACGGAACGCTGCCGGGCCCAACCTTCCACGCCAAGTACGGAGAGCCAATCCTCGTCCGTCGCTACAACACGATTCCGGCAAGTCTCGCCAGCTTCGCGGTGCCGTTTGTCACCACGCACCTGCACAACTTCCATACTGCTTCAGAAAGTGATGGCAACCCCGCCGACTGGAAACCAACCGGGCAATACACTGACCACCACTACGCAAACTTCCCCGCCGGCAACGACTCAAGCGAGATCATGAGTACCCTTTGGTACCACGACCACATGCACGGCTTCACGGCCGCGAACGTTTATGCGGGGCTGAGCGGATTCCATCTTCTTTTTGACAGCCGCGATACTAACAACGAGAACGACACCAGCGCCAAAGCGTTTCGGCTCCCCAGCGGCGCTTACGATGTACCCTTGATCCTGCACGACGTGGTCTTCGACGTGAATGGCCAAGCGGTGTTCGATCAGATGGTGACCGACGGCTTACTGGGCGACAAGTTCACGGTCAACCGCACAGTACAGCCTTACTTTGTGGTTTCACCACGCAAGTATCGCTTCCGCCTACTCAACGGCGGTCCGTCACGCCTGTACCAGCTTGCGTTGAGCAACAATCAGCCCTTCTGGCAGATCAGCACCAACGGCAACATGCTGCCGTTCCCAATCAAGGTGACCAGCGTCAACCTGAACGTGGCGGAACGCTCAGACATCATCGTGGACTTCAGCCAGAACCAACCAGGCGATCAGGTCTTCCTTTACAACCAGCTGCAGCAGTTGAACGGCCGCGGCCCATCCGGCGTGATCCTGAATCCTGGCGATCCGCTCATGGTGTTTTCAGTGACAGGTCCGAAGGTGGCTGATCCGAGCAGGATTCCAGCGCTTCTGCGCGCGCTACCGAACATCAATCTCAACGAAGTCGTGGCCCAGCGGACATGGCGCTTCGACTACGACGGCGGCGCATGGACCGTGAACGGCCTGCCATTCGATCCAGACAGAATCGATGCCCACATTCGCCAAGGCACGGCAGAAATCTGGACCATCACCAACGAAGGCTCGGACTGGTCGCATCCCGTCCATATCCACTTTGAGGAATTCCAGATCCTTTCCCGTAACGGGCTGCCGGTTTTGCCGGGCGATCCGGAACACTCCAGGAAGGACGTAATCGCCCTGAAGCCGAATGAGGAAGTGAAAATCTTCATCCGTTTCCGAGACTTCCTCGGCAAATACGTGATGCATTGTCACAACGTGGTGCACGAAGATCACGCGATGATGATTCGCTGGGACATTGAATAAAGCTGGTTCCTGGAACCTGGGAGAACAAATAGGAGATTTCAGTATGAATAGACGAGAAATCATCTCGACCATTGCCAAGGGAGCAGCTCTGCTTGTACCAGCTCTGCCTGTTCTTACCCTTGGAAGCGACGGCAACAAACAAACAGCCGCCGCATGCGGTGCCTCCCCCAGCGGACGCGGGGCGCACTATTTCCCCAACGTCACTGTGGTGAATCACGAGGGAGAAAGAGCCGTGTTTTACCGCGACCTGATCAAAGACAAAGTTGTGGTCATCAACTTCATGTCCATTGCCTTTCACGAGAAATACCCGATCACGCAGAACTTGGCCGGTCTGCAGGATTTGCTCGGCGACCATCTGGGCAAGGACGTCTTCATGTACTCCATTACCTTCGATCCGGCGAATGACACCCCGCGAGCGCTCCGGGCTTTCGCGAATCGCTTTAACGCGAAGCCGGGCTGGTCGTTCCTCACCGGTAGTGAAGCCGACGTGAAGTCCATTCAAGACCGGTTCTTCACGACGATTGACGGTAAAACGCATCACGGAACCGCAACGAATTGCGGCGCGGATTGCGCGCGCGGAATCGTGCGCATCGGCAATGAAAGCCTGGGCAGATGGACCGCGGTCCCTTCGCGGAGCCGGCCGGAAGTCATGGCTCACTACTTTCAATTTATGGGGCTGGAGAAACCTCTCGATCACTCAGAACATATGGTCCACAAAGGCTAGCGCAAGAAACAATGCGCGGGCTCGTGGCTAAGTTTTCAGTGATCAACCAACAGGAGATCAGGAGCGGTAACATGAAGAAAGCATTTTGCGTATTCGCGACGATTCTATTGATGTCCGCATTGGCTGTTGCGCAGTTCCCGCAGCCGCGTCCCGGACCATCAACGCAATGCCCACCAGCAAACAGCTGCGCGGGCTACCCTGGCGACGGTGTCACAACATTCGTCGTCACCCCGGAAGGTCACTTCCCAAAACAAGACCCATTTGCGAACCCGCCGGGATCGAACTTCATCCAGACGGTTAATTCGGACATGTATGACGGCGCCGGCAACATCATGCCGAACACAAACCCATCGACACCGGACAATCCTTACAACCTGTTGGACGGCCCGGTGGTGACGTCAACCATTGATCCAACGTCACCCAAAGACGATTTGGTTAACACGCTCTTCACTCTATTTACGCAGTCGTTGACCGGCAGGGTGGACAAGACGAAAATCCAGTTTGCTCTGGATATCCTGGAAGGCAACCCAATTCCCAGCCGGCCCACTTACAGCGGAATGGCGCTTTTGCATTACACCGGTCCGGAGAAGGTCAAACAAGTTTCGGCCAGTGGCAACGTCAATATCCACCAGGTCTGGTACGACACCCATATCGAATCAGACACGTCTCTTCTGGATCCCAGTCTGGTCATGAATGTTCCGTGGGAGATCACCTACACCGTGGACGTTCTACACCGGGGCACTGACGATTTTGCACCTTATATTATGTACTTCGATGCGCCTCCGGCTGCCGGCGGCTTTGGGCCCCCGCATATCGCCATGGATGCGACGTTCGCTCCGATGTCCCAGGAAGGCACCCGCTACGTCTTCAAAGTGAAGATGGCGCCGGGCAAGTACTACAACCTGACCTACCACTGGGGCTGGCGCATTCACCCGCCGCGTGTGCAAGTAACCGAAAATGCGCTGAAGGTTGTCGGCGGAAAAACGCTGGTGCAATGGGAAGTAACGACCTTTGGTCCCGCCCCACGTTCCAGCCGCACAGCGCAACTGGCGGCAATAGCGCAAATCGGCGAACTC
>JANXPR010000463.1 GCA_025357215.1 Acidobacteriaceae bacterium
ATCCAGGCGGCGCTCCAACCGCTGCAGGAGCGCTGCTGGTGTGAACAGGACCGTCTGCGCCGCGGCCAGCTCGATGGCCAGTGGCAATCCATCGAGCCGGCGGCAGAGCGCGGCCACCGCATCCGACTGCTCGATCCCCATCCGGAATTCCGGCCGCGCCGCCTGGGCGCGCCCCACGAACAGGCGCACCGCCGCGCTGGCCGCCACGTCGTCCGCCGCGTGGCCCGGCCCTGGTGTGCTCAAGGGGGGCACGGCGAACCGCTGCTCCGCACGCACCCCCAGTGCGATCCGGCTGGTCGCCAGCACCGTGAGCCACGGGCACGCCGCGACCAACTCGGCCACGAACGGGGCCGCGCTCACCACCTGCTCGACGTTGTCCAGCAGTAGGAGCAGCTCCTTCTCGCGCAGGTGCGCTGTCACCAGTGCGCGGGCGTCGTGGAGGCCGGTCTCGCGCAGGCCCAGGGCGCCGGCCACGGCGGTGGGAACCAGGTCCGGATCGCGCAGCGCCGAGAGGTCGACGAACGTGGTTCCGGCGGCGTAGGTGCCCTGCAGCGTCGTGGCCACGGCCAGCGCGAGGCGCGTCTTGCCGACGCCGCCGACTCCCGTCAGGGTCAGGAGCCTCCGTTGGCCGATGAGCTCGCGCACGCGCGCCAGTTCGCGTTCGCGGCCGACGAACGAGCTCAGCTGCAGGGGCAGGTTCCCGCTGGCGACGTCGACCGACGCGAGGGGAGGGAACTCTGCCGTCAGCGCCGAATGCTGTACCTGGAACACGCGCATCGCCAACTTCAACAAGCTACCGAACACGTCTTTCCAGATTACCGGCGCCAAAGTACCGTTCGACAGCTATACCGGAGACATGGTGCATCGCTTCTTCCATATGTGGGAACAAGCGGATTGCAACGTGAGCAACGCCACCAAAGCTAATCCTTCCGGCTGCAAGAATGACTTGCTGCCGTTCATCGGAATTGCGCGCGGTGACGACAGTGGCTCTAATTCGATGGGCTTCTACAACGTCCAGCGTGGCGACGCTCCGTTGTTCAAGCGCCTGGCGGACGAATACACGATGAGCGACAACTATCACCAACCGGTGATGGGCGGAACCGCGGTGCAACACACCATGATCGGCACAGCAGACGCTCTGCCCTGGGAAAAAGTTGGCAACTTCCCCGCACAGCCGCCCGCAGGTCAAGTGGCAAATCCTGATCCCAAGAGCGCGACTGACGTCTCGTTCATCCGTGACGCCCGCTGGACCATGTGCGGCGACACCACACAGCCGGGCATCAAAGCCATCAACGACTTTCTGAAGACTCTGCCTACGCGTCCGGACCTGAGCAAGACCAACTGCGCGCCGAACACGTTCTATATGATTAACAATACCCGGCCGGGTTTCTTGTCGAACGGCCAGCTCAACGTTGCGGGCATCAATGCGGGAACAGCGGTTCCGCCGTCCTCGCTGCGCACGATTGGCGATGCGCTCAACGAAAAGAACATTTCGTGGGCCTACTACGGTGGCGGCTTCAACGCGGCCGCGCGTTTTGACAGCGGATCGACTGATCCAGTGGATGTGCTCATCGGAACGGGCGGCGACTGGTATTGCGACATCTGCAATCCCTTCCAGTACGCAGCTTCCATCATGGGCAACCCGGCGCAGCGCAAAGCTCACATCAAGGACGCAACCGATTTCTTTGACGAAATCGAACAGGGCCGCCTGCCAGCCGTCTCCTACCTGAAACCAGATAGTTTTGACGATGGTCATCCGGCCAGTTCCAAGTTGAGCATTTTTGAAGCGCTTACGGAACGAGTGCTTGATGAACTGAAGGCACATCCGGAACTGGCGGAAAGCACTGCGTTCATCATCACCACTGACGAAGGCGGCGGCTACTGGGATTCCGGCGCTGCGCAGATCCTGGACATCTTTGGCGACGGTCCGCGCATTCCTCTGATCATTGTTTCACCGTTCACCAAGGGCGGACACGTGAACCACACCTACAACGACCACGCGTCCATTGTGAAGTTCATCGAACGCAACTGGGGACTGAAGCCGCTTACCGGACGCAGCCGCGACAACCTGCCGAACCCGGTAGTGGACAAGACCAATCCCTACATGCCGACCAACAGCCCGGCCGTCGGCGACCTCTTTGACTTATTCCAGTTCGACAAAGACGGTGACCACGGTCAGGACAACGACCGCTAGACAAAACGAAGTCGGTATGTCCGGCGAGAGCCCTCTCACGCTGGACGCAACCCGAAGCAAGAAAATGCCGGCCCTGGCAAGATTTGGGGCCGGCGTTGTTTTTGTTCGAAAGTTTATCTACCGCAAGATAAGAGCTAAGTAAGATTCAGTTCCAAGCCAGATAAATTGCGCGCGCGACCAATGCGAATAGACCCAGTACGATAAGGGTTCCGGTAAAAGCCAACTCAATTGAGTCGACCAGCATAAAAGCTTTGCCAGCTTTATCAAACCAGTCTTTCATGGGAATACTATGGCTCAATCAAGTTGGTCGGTCAAGCGTTGTTGTCATGCTAAATAAAAGGGTCAAGGATGCACCGCGCGTGAAATAATCCTTTGACCATGTCAGCCGGACAACAGCTTCCTCCTGAGCAACAACCAACGCTCGCGCAACGACTTGCCGTTCATTGGAAAGGTCATCTGTTTCAGTTCGGAAAGCAAGATCCGGCTGCTTATAGTTCATCTGCAGGCCTTCGTTTAATTCTGGTTTTCATTATCCTTGAGCTGGTCATTGGGCCACGACTGGGGATTCTGAAGTGGTTCCACGTTTCTGGACCGCCAACCTGGATTCGCATTCCCGTGATGTTGGCTGTAGCTTTGCTTGCGGTTCGGTATGTGGCGGGCGTGAAATTTTCTGAAATAGGATTGAAGCCGTGGTCGGCTTGGAGCGCGACGGAGAAGTCATACTTCGTTCAGTTGTTTGTGATCACGCATGTGGTGTTCATCAGCATACTTGGCGGAAGGTTACGGGAGGTGATTGCCGATCCG
>JANXPR010000468.1 GCA_025357215.1 Acidobacteriaceae bacterium
ACCAAAATCAATTTCGTCGAAAGGATCTTTCTTGTCCGCCTCGGCGACAGTCGGCTCTTCTTTGTTCAGCTCCTGGCGTTCCTGCGCTTCATCGCGCTGGCGGGCCTCATCGCGGCCGGCAACCTCGTCCAGCAACGGAACGGACGAATCCAACTCTTCCAGAACGGGATTTTCAATCATCTCCGTGTTGATCATCTCGCGCAATTCCAGCTTGTTCAGCGCGAGCACACTTACCATCTGGACCAGGCCAGGAGTCAGGATCTGCTTCTGGCTGACCCTCAGGTTCAGTTTGTTCTGGAGTGAAACCATCCGTCCTTATAAGTCCTTTTCCTGCAATCCTTTGTACCATTCTGGGCGCTAGCTCAAAAGAGTACTGGGGTAATTCGCAACCCTTGCATAAAACTAAACTAAGTGATCGAACAACCGATGGCCAAGTCACGAACGGCCACCTACACAAAGGAGAAGCTCTCTCCCAGATAAACCCTCTTGACTTCCGGATCGTTGCCTAGTTGTTCCGGCGTTCCCGCACGAAAGATCTTTCCATCGTTAATAATGTAGGCGCGGTCGGTTACGGAAAGTGTTTCCCGCACATTGTGATCGGTGATCAAAACGCCAATCCCGCTTCCCTTTAAATCAAAAATGATTTTCTGCAGGTCGAGCACGGCGATGGGATCAATTCCGGAAAAAGGCTCGTCCAACAGAATGAATTTTGGTGCGATGCACAAGGCCCGCGCAATCTCCACCCGGCGCCGTTCACCACCGGAGAGCGCATAACCCATGTTGTTGCGGATATGGCCCAGGCCCAGCTCGTCAATCAGCTGGTCACGCTTCTTGCGGCGCTCCTGCCAGGTGATGGGTTGCACCTCCAGCACGGCCATGATGTTCTCTTCCACGGTCAATTTGCGGAAGACCGAGGGCTCCTGCGGCAAATAGCTGATGCCATAATTGCGCGCACGCAGGTACATGGGGACGTTGGTGATGTCCTGCCCGTCTACCAGGATCTGGCCGCTATCGGGCGGCAACAGTCCCACGGTCATGTAGAAAGTCGTGGTCTTTCCAGCGCCGTTGGGCCCAAGAAGTCCGACTACTTCTGCTTGATTGATGTGGAGGCTGACGCCATTGACTACCCGGCGGCCGCGGTACGATTTAGCTATGTCGTCCGTTGCCAGGGTTTGCATTTACTTCTTGCTCGCGTCTCGGTTCCTAGTTTGGGTCTGAGCGGGGGAGGAATCTCCGCTGCCTACCAGCACCCTATCATCGTGCGAAAAAAAAGTCAACGAATCACCCGAAATTTGGCCCCGTTCGGCATCAAAAATGCTAGGGAGTTTACCCGGCACCCCGGTTAGGACGAATTTATCTTCCGCCGCCGTGTAGACCGCCTGGCTTCCGGTCGCCCTGCGATTCGGACGCTGAATCTGTATATCTCCTTGTGCCACAATACGATCCAGCTGGCTGCTGGGTTTATCACCAGCCTGTTCCCCGCGCGGCATCAGCAAAACTTGGACCGTATCTGCGTTGATGGTGGAGTCTTCCATCTTGGTCACCACCCGTCCGCTGAACACCGCTTTTCGCTCGGAATCCACGTAAGTGAGCTTGTCAGCCGTGACGTTTACCGGCGTTGTCTTGCCGTTTTTGGTCGTTTGGACGAAAACCGTGCTCACCCGGGCCGTCTGGTCGCCCTGGGCCACCAGACTGCGGTGGAGCTTATCAAAAGTGATGGATGGAGCCTCAATGATGTTCGCTCCCTGCCACAAGCGGGCCTTCGCGTATTTAGCCACTCCGGCACTCCGGCTGGCTGTGGCCGAGACTCCGGTCACATGGATCGGCTCGCCAGAAGCCAGCATGGCGCCGCCGGGCTGAGGCTTCAGGTCATTGTAGGTAGTTTTGACGTTTCCCCGTGCCTCCGCGCTCTCGGTCCTGCGGGAAAGCTGAATCGTATCTGCCGTGATTGTTGCTCCGGTGTCTACCACGCGCGGCGAACCGGTAAGAACAAAGCTCTCATCCACTGGATTGAACTTGCCATGCTCCGCGGTAGCTGTGCGTTGACCTTGCTGAAAATGAAAGTCACCGTTGAGATCGCCAGCGATGATTTCTCCTTTATCGTTGAAGCTGGCAGTAAGTTCGTGGCTGGTCGCGATCTGGTCCGGCTGGCCTGGTGTTGACGAAACGATCTTGGCATCTGGGCTGCCTAGCAGAGATACCGGACGGTTCTGGTTGTTAAATCTCATCTGCAGACGATCTGCGCTAATGGCGGTGGTTGAGGTGCCTTTCGCCAAAATGATCTTGCCCGGACCATCCGACGTTGTGGCGGTCTGGACGATCTTGCCGTCTTTGATCGCGACATCCAAAGCCGAAGCTACGATCTGCCGCGACTTGCCTTCTGGGCCTTCTTTCACATCCACGGAATCTTCCGCTCGTGCCGAGACAACCCGGCCCTTGGGACCAAAAGCCAGCACTATGCGTCCAGCTTTGCCCGCTGATGGCTGGTCCCCGAGGCGCTGGAAATTCACTCCGCCGGAAAGCGCTCCCGACTTCAACAGGTTTCCGGTAGCCAGCAACAGTTCGCCTTCGGGAGCGGTAACGTCAAAACCTTTCGGCCCTTCCTGATGGCTATGTACGTTGCCTGACCCCAGAACGCGGTCCACGGTATTGTCCGGTCGCAATAGAACAGTGAGCTTGTCGGCGGCCATCATGCGTTGTTGCTGCTCAACTCTGGCGCCACGCAAAACAATCTGCCGGGGCTCTTTTGTGATAGTCGCGCTCTGCCCGCTGATACTGGCTTTGTTCTTGTCGGTGGTATCGATCTTGACGGCTGATTTCAACGTCAACACGCTGCTGTGCGAATCGTAGGTTGCGCCCATCGCGGAGCCGCTGGCTTCCGGAACGCGAAATTCGATCTTTTCTTTGGTGCGGGCCAGGCCGCTGTTCTTGTTAAAAGTGAGACCACTGGTCGTTACATGGATCAAGTTGCGCGTTTCTTTTACCGGAGCCTGATTGGGCTGGGTTGCTCCCTTGGTGTTGGCGTCAAGATCAATGCGGACTTCGCCTTCCGCGCCAATGTCCCCCGTAGCGGGATCGTAGACGAACAGCGATCCGTAGATTTGATCGGAGCGGCTTTCATCGCGACCGTAAACCACAATACTCACGTCGCGCAGTTCACCGCGACCGGAATCCTTGTATCGCTGGAAGCTGGCGGCATGAATGGTGAACAAGGTCTTCCCGCCTTCCGATTGCGAGAAAGAAAAGCCTTTAGCCAATTCCCCGACGTTGTCAGGAATGCTGGTGACGGGCTTGGCGGGCCCGTGTCCGGACCTGAGCATGCCGCGGACATAAAAGCCCGCAGCCACCAGAATGGCGGCTACCGCTCCCGCGGCAAAAAGCTTCCTGAGTTTGTTGGTATCCAGGGCCATCTGCCCTCAATATTAACCGATCTCAGAGCGGCTAATATTTCTTCACCAGCGTTCCCGCGATGATGTCATGCAGACCTTGCTTGCGCTGGGTGAAGGCCACCATGATGAATCCAATATTCAGGATGAACCGGGAAATAAATTTCGCAAAAAACCTTCCCGTGGCGCGGGCAAAAGAGATTCTGTTCCCGTCTTCGTCCGTCACTTTAAGGCTCAGAAGTTTCTTTCCCACGGTTCCCTGCCAAGTCGAACTGGTAAGCAGCGCCTCGTAGAGCCACTGTCCAGCCAGGGCCAACACCGCGAACCCGAGCACGGAGCTGACCAGGGCGCCAATCAATTCGGGCTGCGGCTCACGATTCCGCTGGGCCTCATGGATGATCCGGATGAGCGTCGGCAGGCTGATGATGACAAAAAGGGGAGCCGTCACTAGCCCGATCAACACGCTGTCAATCAACGACGCCAGAAGGCGAATCCAGAAACCGCCATATGGATTGGGAATCCCCGGCATGTAGTGGACAGGCACTGCGGCAGGCGGAACTGCGGTCGCGGGTGCCATCGGCGTGGGCAGGGCGGCAGAGACTGAAGCAGCCTCGATGCGCGCACCACATTTTTGACAGAACGCTCCAGATCCTGCATTGGCGGCGCCACATTGGGAACAAAACACTTGAGATTCAGCCATCACGGGACTATACCGCTGCATGCATCACGTGTAAACAGGAACCGCACTTGGCACGGCGTGCCGGAAGTCTTCCAGCGTCAGTTGCAGTCCACCAAAGTCAGGATGGTGGTTCATCCCGATAGTGTAGGCCATGTCCAAGGCATCGCCGGGTAGGAAGCTTTCCAACTGAAGCCGCTGCGCCATTCTCCAGCCAACCGCTTCGTAACTGAACCCAGCTTTGTCCGGAAGCTTCTGGTTCACTCGCAACTTGATGTGTTTCTCCTTGAGAATTTTGGGCGCGATCAGAAGGGTCACGCCGCTGCTGGAAAACACTGGTTGCGGATTGCCGTGCCCGAATGGCTCGAGTTGTTCGATTTGGGCCAGCAAAGCGGGGGTTACGTCACCCAAAGCCAGGTCGGCATCCAGGTCCACTGTTGCAACGAAATCTTCTTCCTTTAATTTGCTTTGAGCAAAAGTATTAATGCGTTGCTTTAGATCTGGCAGGCGCACGCTGGGCAGCGCAAAGC
>JANXPR010000530.1 GCA_025357215.1 Acidobacteriaceae bacterium
GTGCGTGGCCAAGCCGTTGATGCCCACCGAAAGATTCAACGTCCCGGGCTGAGCCGACGCCGGAGTCAACAAGGTCAAAGTCGGGACGCCCGTGTTGATGGTGATGGACCCGGTGGAGGACGCAACTTCTCCGCCGGTAGCCACAACGATTTTGCGTGTCCCGGTTGCCGTTGGATCAACGCTCACCACCGCACTGCCGCTTGTGGCTGAATTGATCGTCAGCGAGTCTACGGTTACGCCGCTGCCAAAGCTGGAAGTGGAAACACCTTGAGCAAAGTGTGTGGATGAACCCGTGAATGTTACGGTCGCGTTTTGCTGCCCCTGGAACAGCGTGTTGGGGTTGAATGTGTTGATGACGGCTGCGCCTGGATTCACGGCAAATCCGTTGATCAATGTGGCGACTTCATTGCCCGTGGTCACCGTGACATTGCGTGCTCCCAAAGCGGCGAGAGGATCAATGTTGAAGGTGGCTGTGATCGAGGTCGGGGAATTTACCGTGAACGCCGAAAACGTAACGCCGGGACCAAAGCTCCCAACGCTCACGCCCTGGACAAAGTGCGTGAACAACCCATTCAGGATAACTGTTTGCGATTGCGTGCCTTGAGGCAGACCAGGAATTCCCAGGGACAACAAGGTGGGAACACCTGGAGTTACATTGAATAGGTTGCCAGACGCTCGTTCGCCCAGCGTGGTCGCGGTGATCGTGTGCGGGCCAACGGTAACGTTGGATGTGAGAGAAACGATCGCCGTAAGGCTGGTGGGTGAAATCACCGTTGCCTGCACGGTCTGAAACGCATCGCTGGAAACCGACGTTGAGCCTTGCTTGAAATGTGTGGCTTGGCCAGTGATGGTAAGGGTGAGATGCTGCCTGCCTTGCGACCCATTGCTCGGGCTGATGCCGGCGAGTGTTGCCGGGCCAGCCACCACAGTGAAGATTGAATTGAGTGCCTCGCCGCCGGTAGTGATGCGCACCGTGTGCGCGAAAATGGGTTCAAGTCCGGAAATGTTCGCCGTGAGGGTAATGCTGGTAGGTGAATTTACGGTGATCCCGGTAAGCGTACTAACGTTGCCGGCGCCGGCAAAACCGAAATCAATGGTGGTAACGCCCTGTGCGAAATGAGTCGCCTGCCCGGTAATGGTCACGGCCACGCTCTGACCCTGCGCCCCGGACGCCGGAGCAATCTGACTGATGGCTGCCGGACCGGCGGTAATTGCGAACGCGCCGAAGTTGGCGTTAGTGACTGTGCTGAGTACTTCCGAGCCGGTGGTAACGGTGACCATACGTGTGCCCACGGTGGATATGGGATCGATATTCACGGTCGCCGTAAGTTCTGTGGGTGAGGTAACTGTGACCTGCGTTACCGTGATTCCGGCTCCCATGGTCACGGTGGTCACTCCCTGCACAAAATGTGTATTCGCGCCGTGGATATTCACCGCAAGATTCTGCACACCTTGCGCTGCTGAGCTGGGCGAAGCCGGGAACTTCAAGAAGGTGGAGGTTGGAACGAAACGGATAATTCCGGTTGCCACCAGGTCCACGTTCGCCGCAACCTGATTGCCGTTTGCACGCGGCGCAGCCAGCAACGCCTCAAGATCGACGATAGCCAGGAAGAACGGGCCGCCATCGGCAATCACGCCATAAGCTTTGCCAGTTGTGGGGCTGACGTAGGCCGTAACAGTGTGCGGCTCGGCGCCGGTAAAGAAATTGGTCTGGCCATTCGCCTCGCCAGGATTGGGGATGATGGCTGAGACCCAGTCTTGCATTGCCGGAATCCCAGAGCCGGAAGTGGAAGGAAGCCGGAAGGCGCCAACCCTGTTACCGCCAAGTTCATCCGCGGAAACGCCGACGTGTGAGCCTGGTGCAACCGCGAAAGCCACCATCCCGGCGAGCTCGGCGATTTGCTGGAATTGAACCGGCGCGCTCCAGCTCCCTGGCGTGCCGGGTGTAAGAGTTACTTGGCTCAAATCAGCCAGGACAAAACCTCCGCCTCCCGTCGGCTGGCCAAACGAATTTGTATTGTCTTCGACCGAAGCCAAGGCGATACCGGTGGAACAGTCTTCTGCGGTGGCGTCGAGTTCAAACTGAGGGGGTGGAGTCGTTCGTCCAATCAGTTGATCAAAGACGCTGGTTCCTGTTCCCGTGGCGCCCGGCTGGAAAAGCTCGTAGACGCTGTCTTCACTGGCAGAGAGCACCATGTTGCGCGTGGGATCAACGGAGATGTCTTCTGAAATTCTCACGCCTGAAGTGGGGACTGGCGGGAAAAAAGTATTGCTAGCAAGGTCCAGTATCTGGATTCCGCTGGTGGCCGGCGCTGCGAGCCCAACCGTGATCACCGCCTGATTCGTCCCCGCGTTTATGGCTACTCCGCATGTCTGGCAAGTCATTCCGGAAAAACTCGCCGTACCGGTGCTGCCACTGTGCAGTGTGGTGGTAAGCGTTCTGTCAGTGAGCAGATAAACGTCAGTATTGTTGGCTGTGCAGACCGTCTGTCCAGTGACAGAGTTGGAGGAACAGGAGTTTACGATGCTGGCAGTCGGCACGGTCGAGGGTGTTCCTGGCCCTTCCACCGGCACCACAATAATTCCTGTGGGAGGGTTGAGTCCGTTGCCCGGAATCACGCCACTCGCGTTTCCGATGGGTACATAAGAAGTCACGTTTCCGTTGCGCAACAGGACTGAAATGGAGCCGCTGGGTACGCAAGAAGCCAACACGGTTGGAGAAACCCCGTTGATCGCCGTGTTTGCGGTTGAGGAAACTGGCCCGTAGAGATTTGTATTAGCGTCCAACCAGGCTACTTGCGCTGTAGCCGTCACGCTTATCTTCTGAGTCGCGGGAACTTGAAAAGAAAAGCTTGCGGATGTGCTGGCACCCGCTGGCAAAGTACTTTGCGCTGGAACAACGGACTGCACGACTCCGTTAGGCAAGGTTATTGTGACAGCTGCAATGGTGGCCGTCGCGTGCCCGAAGTTGGTGAGAGAGACGGAATAGCTGATCGTGTCGCCCGCTTGGGCGGTTGCCGGAGCGCTCAACGCAGCGGTAACAATCGGGAATTGTTCAACAACGGATGTGGTCGCGGAAACCGGGCCATATCCTGTGCCAGCCGCGTCAACCCACGTTAACGATCCCACAATCGCAAAAGTTTGGTTTTCTGATGTCTGCAGCCGCGTAAGGTAGGCTGCATCGCTTTCCGTCGCGCCGCGTGCCGCAATTGTCCCCACAGAAAAAACAGTCGAGACCGGAAGTGTTTGGCCGGCAAGAACAGTTCCAACGGGCACAACAACGGTTCCTCCGCTCAAAGAAGTTCCCTGCGCGGCGACTGGTCCGGGATTCGATACAACAAAAGCCAGCGGAACTGCCACTCCAGGCAAGCTGGCGACCGGTGCGGGTGCCGTGAGCCGCAATACCGGAGCTTCCGCATCGATCGTTACGGTCACGGGAACGCTGTTGACCTTCCCGTCGTTCACCGTGAGCTGAATCACGTACAGTCCAACGGCATTGGCTTTGAAGGTAGGACTGATCGCGCTGGCGTTCGATAGAACGGCGGTACCGCCAGCCGGCTGGCTGAGAATGACCCAGTTGAATGTGACGGGATCGTGATCAGGATCGCTTGAGCCGCTGCCATCAAGAATGACTGTGCTGCCGAGCGAAACAATCTGATTTGGTCCGGCATTGGCGACCGGCGGATGGTTCGCCACATTGGCCGTGATTGATACGCTCTTAGGCGCGCTGTCCACCTTGCCGTCATTCACGATCAATTGCACCAGATAGAGACCAGGCACATTCGCAACGAAGGTTGGGTTCACGATATTCGCATTCGACAGCACGGCGGTCCCGCCGGCCGGTTGCGAGAGAATCGCCCAACGGTAGGTCAGGGGATCGCCATCGGCGTCGGTTGATCCGCTGCCATTCAATAAGACCGTGGCTCCCGCAGTCACCGTCTGGTTGGGGCCCGGGTTCGCGACAGGAACTGAATTCAAAGTGGAGATCGTGACAGTGGCAGGAGCGCTGTTCACGATTCCGTCGTTCACGATCAACTGAATGACGTAGTTGCCGGCTTTATCCGCGGTGAAGACCGGGTTTGACGAGGTCGCTCCGGAAAGGGTTGCCGTGCTCCCCAATGGGGTGCTCAAAATCGCCCAAGAGTAGGTCAGTGTTTGGCCGTCCACGTCGGACGAGGTTGTGCCATCAAGCGTTACCAGGCTTCCCAGAGGCACAGTTTGTGCCGGTCCTGCATTCGCGACTGGAGCAGAATTTACGTCACTGATGGTTACGGTTGCAGGAGTGCTGTTTGCCGTACCGTCGCTGACGATCAACTGGGCCACGTAGTTGCCCAGAACGTCCACGGTGAACGTGGGCTTCACAGCATGGACGTCAGACAATACGGCGGCGCTGCCGGTAGGCCTGCTCAGCAGAGACCAGGTGAAGGTGAGGGAATCGCCGTCAATGTCGGTCGAACCGCTGCCATTGAGAGTCACTAAACTACGGGTGGTGACGGTTTGGTTGGGCCCTGCGTTGGCAACGGGCGGAGAATTCACGTCACTGATGGTGACCTGAGACGGAGCGCTGTTTACCGTCCCATCGTTTACCACCAGCTGGACAACGTAGCTCCCCCTTCTTGTCGGTCACAAACGTTGGATTCACAATGGCCGGGTTTGAGAGTGTGGCGCTGCTGCCCACGGGTGCACTCACCATAGACCATAGGTATGTAAGAGGATTGCCATCAACGTCACTGGATGCGCTGCCGTTCAGCTGTACTGTCTGTTTGGTTGTTACGGTCTGATTTGGTCCCGCATTGGCCACCGGAGGTGAGTTCTTGGTGCTGATCACAATAGTGGCTGGAGTGCTGTCTACTTTACCGTCGTTAACTATAAGTTGCGCGGTATAGCTTCCCGGCTTATCGACTATAAAAGTCGGGGTGGCCGTAGTTGCTCCACTAAGCACGGCTGTGCTGCCAGTAGGAACGCTGACGAAACTCCAGCGGTAGGTAAGAGGATCTCCATCCGCGTCTGTTGACCCAGTGCCATTCAGTTGCACAGTGGTGCCCACGAAAACAGTTTGTGCCGGGCCGGCATTGGCCACGGGAGGATGATTGGCGGCACATGCGGCAGAAGTGCTGGAAGCGGTGGAGGTCCGGTTCAGGTTGTCCGGCCCCTTCAGGGACCACACCAGGTTGCTGCCGTTGAAGGGAACGTCAAATACAAATTGTTGCCGGCCCGGCAGAAAGACCGTGGTCTGCCCGCGGTTGGTCGGGGTCGGCGTAAATTTATTGTTCGTTCCGACCGGAATTGTGACATTCACCGTATTCAGGTTTTGATAGCCGAAACGCGCGGTGAAGTAGCCTCCGCCGTTGTTGACCACGCACTCCAGTACCGGCTTGACTGCAGCATTGGTGATCGCGGTAAGCACTGCGAGCGCACCTGGGATTTGCGTTCTTTGCGTCATCGCATAGCTGCTTGCTGCTCTTGCTGGCAATCCACTCCGGCCCAGGGAACCCTTTGTACTGTTTCCAGATGCCAGCGAATGGGCAAGCTCCCCAGCCAAATGAACTCCGGCTAGAGACGGCACGATCCATGATTTCGTGGCCCGATGAGTGCCAGAGGCAGGCAGTGATGTGAACGCGAGCGACCAGGCCAGCGCCAGGCTGATGATCTTAAAGATGCTATTTTGAGGACTAAGTACAGATG
>JANXPR010000473.1 GCA_025357215.1 Acidobacteriaceae bacterium
CGGATCGGCAACGTCTACCAAACTCTTTAAGTTATCATCCGCTGAAGAAAAGTGTCAACGCGTAGAGGGCGTTTTGCGCTCCAACAAATCGCTGCGCGGAGATTATTTTGGCGCCCAGACTTTCTCTCCGGCAAAACGCTCGTTCGCCCGCTAAAAATCATCGCAGCACGACACTTTCGTCTTCCTTTCAGCGCGCGTCAACTTTATGATTTCCTCATGAGCCTCGCATACTTGGTCTTTAGGACTTATCATCGGACTTATGATCGGCCTAGTCGCCGACGTGGTGGGCCATGGGCGGAGGCGTTTTGATTGTCCGGCCCTGGTCTACATCTTCGGGATGAGCCAAAACTGGCTTACGTAAAAAAGGCCCAGGGCACATCCCTGGGCGGCTTTGTTGGCGCCCATCGGCGTGCTCGCATTCTGGGAGCACTACAAGGCCGGCAACGTGGACGTCAGGCCGCAATACTGATCGCCGTGGGCTTTACAATTGGCGGCAATTTCGGACGGACATTGGGCGTGAGCATCTGCCGGAAGTCATTGTGCGCAGGGCATTTGGCGTCCTGATGGTAGCCCTCGGCGTGCGCTTGATATTCGCCGCAAAATAAGGCGCCCTTGGCTCCTATTGCGCCGTTAAGAAAAGCGCAAAAAGTGGCAAAAGTTGTCACTTTTCGCAGCGATTTCTAAGAAAGATTCTAAGTAAAAAGAGTTTGCGGAATTGCTTGACTCCGCAGGGAACAGGCCTAAAATGGAACTATCACCTCCGATCCAATTCAGGATCGAATGGGCTTGTGGCCAAGGAAACCGTCACCGCTTCTTGGTCTCAGGCCCATTTAAATTTTTGCCCCTCCATCAAAGAATCCATTTCATCGTCTAACCTAGGCATCTTTGCGCATCTAAGTTTCCGATTGCCAGACAACGTTTGAGCAAAGGAAGGGATTCGTGCCTATGCGTCTGAATACCGTGCGTCCAAGACTTCGCAGTTTTCTGGCCCTTGGGTTGGCGATGATCGCCATGTCGGCCGTCGGACAAAACTCCTCCGCCGCGCCGGAGCAGCAGCCACTACCAAAGTTCCGCGCCGCCTCCCGCCTGGTAGTCGTGGATGTAATCACCACGGACCCCAAAGGCAAGCCGATCACCGCTCTTAAGAAAGAAGACTTCGTCCTTTTGGAAGACGGCAAGCCGCAGCAGATCAAAGTCTTTGGTTTCCAATCACCGCAGCCGCCGCCGGACGCAGCAACCACGTCGCAGCCGGCAGCCACCACGTCTGCTGTGCCAAAACTTCCGGAGCACGTGTTTACCAATGTCCCCACATATAAATCCACCGGAGCGTTGAACGTGATCCTGATGGATTGGCTCAACACGCCGAACCTGAACCAGACAGACGCCCGGCTCAGGCTGATCAAGGTGCTGGACCAGATGCCCGCGGGACGTCCCGTGGCCATCTACCTGCTTGGTTCGCGTCTTCGCCTGATACAGGATTTCACCAGCGATCAGGATGTACTCCGCCAGGTTGTGGCCGGCATCAACAGCAAGAATTCGCCAAACCTGCCGAACCCGGTCAGCGACGCCACCGCCTCCATCATCCCTTCGCAGATTGCGCAGTACATCCCTGCAGCGAACCTGCAAAAGATCATTCAGTTTGAATCCCGTAACCAGGCAGCGCAAATCAATGACCGGGTGCAGCGCACTTTGCAAGGCATGAATGAATTGACCCAGACCTTGGCCGCTTACCCGGGACGCAAGAACCTGATTTGGATTTCAGAGGCTTTTCCCTTGCAGTCAGCCCTGATCAGCGACGTCAATTTCGAAAACCGGGATACTGCCAGCGACTTCCGCGTGGAGGTCGCGCGCGTGGCGGATCGTTTGATGAGTTCGCAGATTGCCGTGTACCCGATTGACGTCCGCGGACTCACCGCCGTCTCTGATCTGTTCCAGATCGGCAATGACGGGCATGACGAGTACGGCCGCCCTTTGCGCGGCGACAACTTGCTGCACAACGAACAGAAGCTCTCAGAAAACCTGAGCAACGCGCACGGCACCATGGACGACCTTGCCGACCAGACCGGCGGCCACGCCTATTACAACACCTCGGACTTTGGCAAAGTGATACTGGCCAGCATGGAAGACGGCTCCACCTACTACACACTCGGCTACTATCCTGACAACAAGAACTGGGACGGAAAATTCCGCAAGCTGCAAATCAAGTCCACGTACCATGGCGCGAAGTTGCGCTACCGGCTGGGCTATTTTGCGTCCAGCCCCATGGCGTACCAGACGGAATCTGACCGGCAACGCGCCATTGATCTCGGCAAGGCAATTGATCTGGCGTCGCCCGCATCAACATCTTTATTGTTTCAGGCGCAGGTGTTACCGCCGTCCGCGCAAACCCAAAACAAAATCCGCGTCAGTTTTGCCATTGATCCCCATGGCGTTTCATTTGATTTGGCGAATGACGATCTTTACCACGCCGACTTGAGCTGTGTTGTCCAGGTTTTTTCGGATAAAGGAGATGCCTTGCACGCGGAGAGCTTTACCGTAACGACCGGCTTGAAACCGCCAGATTACGACCACGTAATGAAGACGTATGTGCCTTGCCGTTTGAATTTCGTTTTGCCGCCAGGAGATTATCCGTTGCGGCTCGCTGTGCGTGATGAACACACCGGCGCTATTGGAACCGCTAACGCGCGGGTGACAGTTACCGCCGATACGGCCACGGCCGCGCAGCCGCATTAAACTCTACGGGCGCGACTTGCTGGCGCAGCAGTAACTTTTAGTTTTCCGCAGGCTCGGGCTGGGCCTCAAAGATTTCTTCCACGTCTGTGGCGAACCACTGGCGCGGCTCCAGGCGATACCGCAACAGGGTCCACATGGCGGCAACGCCGTCCGTCCAGCGAATTTTCTTCCCGCCTTTTGCGGTCCGTGGAAAATAAGAAATTGGCACTTCCCAGATCTTTTCGCCGATCCGGCTCATCTTTGCCGTGACTTCAGGACAGAACTCAAAACGCTGGCACGTCAGTTGGACGCGGTCCAGTGTCGAACGCCGGAAAACCTTGTAGCAGGTGGCTTCGTCCTGAATGTTGCAGCCGTAAAGAAAATTCGCCAGGTGGGTAAGAAACTTTGCGCCGGTGTAATAAAAAAAACCGCGCTCCGGACGGTCGGGCCGTACGCCATAAACCACATTGGTCAGGCGTTGGCGCAAAGGTTCCAGTAGTGCCTCGTAATCCTGGGGATCGTATTCCAGATCAGCGTCCTGGATCAGCACGTATTCTCCGCGCGCCTGTTGCAGTCCGGAAAGAATCGCCGCTCCCTTGCCGCGGTTGTTCGCATGCAAGACCAACTGGATGTCAAATTCTTTTTGGTATTGGGCCAGGAGTTCGCGCGTTCCGTCGGTCGATCCATCGTCCACCACAATAATTTCCTTCAGGGTGGCCACGGCATTCACCTGGCGGAGCAGTTCGGCAATGGACTTGACTTCGTTAAAAACCGGAATGATGACGGAGACATAGCCACGCATATCCGAAGTTGGTTTTGATTCGAAGGGTGTGAGTTCTTCAGCAATCAGAGTACTACCCGCAAAGTTATGAATGTGAACCCCTTATGAAATTCTGAATTTGATAAGATTTATTAGATGCGGAGTCTAACACGCGCCGCCGTATGGAAGCCTGTTTTTTTGCTCGTGGCGCTCTCCGCGGCAGTGCCATTGGTACATGGCTACCATCTGGGCGTAGAGGACCAGGCCATCTACCTTCCGGGCATTGAACAGAAGATCCACCCCAATCTTTTTGCCGCCGACGCTGAACTTTTTCTTCCGCAAACACGGCCCACACTTCTGGTTCCGCTCGTCGCCTGGTCCGTTCGCACGACTGGTATGCCACTCGATGTCACCGTCTTTATCTGGCACTTTCTGTCCATCTTTGCGCTGCTCTTTGCGGCCTGGCGGCTTGCCTGCCGTTGCTTTGCCCTGGAAGAAGCACGCTGGTGTGCCGTTGCTTTGCTCGCCGCGCTGTTCACCATGCCGGTGGCCGGGACGTCGATTTTTATCGTGGATACCTATCTTCATCCTCGCACCCTCGCGACGGCCCTGATTCTCTTGGCCATAGTGGACGTGCTGGACAGCGCAGTACTGGGCTTCAAAAAGTTAGACCGTCACATCGCACGCGCTATCCTGTGGATTGGGCTTGCTGCCACGATTCATATCCAGATGGCTCTCTACGGATTTCTGCTCTCCTTATTCTTAGGATGGAAACCAGGGCGGAAAGCAATGGCCCGAGTTGGCGATGGCGAACCGCCATCAGCCCCGGGAGCCACGACACAATCGACGACTATGGCTGCCGCATTTCCCTTACAGAGTCTTTTCCAGCCAGGGTCTGAAGCATGGAAAGAAGCTGCACGCACACGCTTCCAGCACTATTTATTGAATTGGGAATGGTATGAGTGGCTCGGCGCCATCGCCCCGCTGCTGTTCTTCTGGTGGTTCGTGAAGCTGGCCCGCCGCTCTGGACTGGAGATGGTCGATTTAATTAGCCAGCGCGTCGCCGCGTTCCAGGTCTTCAGTATCGTATCCGCGCTCGTCCTAACGCTACCGCCGCAGTTTGAAAGACTCACCCCATTTCAACCGATGCGCGCTCTCCATTTGGCCACGCTGATCTTCGTCCTGTTGGCTGGAGGCTTCATCGGACAATTCCTTCTGCGCCGCAGCGCGATCCGCTGGGCCCTGCTTTTCGCACCTCTGTGCGCGACGATGTTTTACGTTCAGCGGCAGATCTTCCCGGCTAGTGAGCACATTGAATTTCCGGGCCGAGCTTCACACAATCCATCTTCCCGCAATCCGTGTTCCCACAACCAATGGGTACAGGCTTTTCTGTGGGCAAAAAACAATACACCGGAAAATGCTTATTTCGCCCTGGATACCCACTACGTGGAGTTACCAGGCAACGACCAGCACGGCTTTCGCGCTTTCAGCCAACGCTCCATGATGGCTGACTGGAACAAGGATGGCGGCGTGGTCACGTTGTTCCCGGCCATCGCCGAACGCTGGCAACGCGAAACGCATGCGCGCGCGAATTGGAAGAATTTTTCTTCTGCTGACTTCCAGCATTTGCACGAACAATTCGGCGTGGGCTGGGTTGTTTTGGAAAAACCGATGAAGGTGGCGCTGAACTGTCCGTATGAAAATGCGCAAGTAGCAGTGTGCAAGGTTGCTGAGTAGCGCACGGCGAATAGCGCGAAGCTTACTTGCGAACTGTCCGGGCCTTTACCACATAGGCGTCCAGTGTTCGCGCCAGCGATTCCGGCGCCTCCACTTCCAGTTGCACGTCATCGTCGCGATAGGCGCGTTTAAGAATGTGTGTGCGGGCTTCAATCTGCGCCAGCAGCTTGCCTTCACTCTGTGGAATGCGCAGCTTCATGGGGCGCAACGCGTCAATCTCCATGCGCTCATCGATGGCCGCCAGCAGGTCGTCCAGGCCCAGATGCCGCGCTGCCGAAATGTATACAGCCGAAGCCGTACTCTTCAACGACCGCCGTTGCGCTTCCGGCATCAGGTCAATCTTGTTCATCACGCGGATTTGCGGCGTGTTCTGGACTTCCAGGTCTTTCAAAACTTTCTCCACTTGCTGTTGCTGTTCCTGCGCCACCGGACTGGTCACGTCCCCCACGTGCAGCAGCAGCGCCGCGCGCTGGACTTCTTCCAAAGTGGCGCGGAAAGCCGTCACCAGTGTGGTGGGCAGACTGCGGATGAAACCTACCGTGTCCGATAGCAGCACTTTGCGTTTGCTGGGCAGAGTGATGCCGCGAATGGTTGGATCGAGCGTGGCAAACATTCGTGACGACGCAACTACGCCTGCGTCCGTGAGCGCGTTGAATAAAGTCGACTTGCCTGCGTTGGTGTAGCCGACCAGCGCCACTACCGGCAACGGCACGGCTTCTCTGCGCTGGCGCTGTTGCGCGCGCACGCGTCGAACTTCTTCTACCTGGAGTTTAATGTGCCGTATCCGCCGGTGAATTTTACGGCGGTCAGTCTCCAACTGCGTTTCACCTGGACCGCGCGTGCCGATGCCGCCGCCGAGCTGTGACATTTCAATGCCGCGCCCGGCCAGACGAGGCAGCATGTATTCAAGTTGCGCCAACTCCACTTGCAACTGGCCTTCTCGGCTGCGCGCATGGCGCGCAAATATATCCAGGATCAACTGCGTGCGGTCAATCACCCTCGCCTGGACTTCATTTTCAATGTTGCGTTGTTGCGATGGCGTGAGTTCGTGATCGATCATCACCAGATCGGCTTCTGACGAAGCCACCGCCCCGGCAATTTCCTGCAATTTGCCAATGCCCAGCAGGGTTGCGGGATCAGGCCGGTCGCGGCGTTGAATGAATTCGCCCACAATTTCCGCGCCGGCCGAAGCCGCCAGTTCACGGAATTCGTCGAGCGAATCTTCCACGGACGTGCGCAGCATTCCTTCGCCGGCCGGGCCAGCAGTTTGCGGCACGACCTTTCGGCGGTCTGACTGTTTGGATGGATCGATTGGACCGGATTCGTCGGGTACGGAGCCTTTGCGCGCCGCTTCCCGCGCCATAATGGCGCCGGGCGGCAGGTCCAGATCGCGGTCGCTCCGCGAGCGATGGCGGAACTCTACCCCAACCAGAAACGCGCGTTCCGGCCGGTCACGGCCCGTACTGATGCCGGCCGTTTCACGAAAACGGGAACGCTGCCCAGGAATGGATTACCCCTCTACTTTGGCGGGCGCGCTTTCCACATCGCCATGGTGTCCGCGGCCTTCATGGTGTGTGCTGCCCTTGGACATCACCACCGTTGAGATGGCATGTTTGAAAATAAGCTGTTCCTGATTATTGGTTTCCAGGACTACCGAGTACTTATCAAACGACCGTATACGCCCGGTGAGTTTGACCCCGCTCAGCAGATAGATCGTGACCTGCGTCTTATCCTTCCGCGCAGTGTTTAAGAAGGAGTCCTGTATATTCTGTGCCGGCTTGTTTTCCATTTGCCGATCGTTCTCCTGTTAAGTCTTCTTCTACCCGAAACTGGGGGAACAGCTAGTTCGTCGCATTTTACATCTACCTTACATTGTAGCTTTTCAAGGCCTTCCGGGCAAAAGCCGCCCCGAATACCCAATGCCGCCCCAGCCGCCCTAAATGCTAGAATTTAGCTTACATCCTTCATGAAAACTGTAGGCCAAAAGTTTGTGGAAGTGCCCATGCTGGACCTCTCGCGCCAATACACCGGGCTGCGGGACGAGTTTCTAGCCGCCATCACCCGTGTGTGCGATTCGCAACAGTACATTCTGGGCGAAGAAGTAAAAGTTTTTGAGCGCGAATTCGCCGCTCTCTGCGGGACCGCCGACTCCATTGCCTGCGCCTCCGGCACGGACGCCCTCTGGCTGGCCATGGCCGCCGCCAACATCGGCCCCGGCGATTCGGTTATCACCACGCCCTTCAGTTTTTTTGCCACCGCCAGTTCCATCCTGCGCGCGGGCGCCCGTCCGGTGTTCGTGGACATTGACCCGGAAACCCTGAATATTGACGCCGCAAAAATCGAACAGACATTGCGCTCCGGCCCCAAACGTCACGGCATCATGCCTGTCCATCTTTACGGCCAGTGCGCGGACATGGACGCCATCGGCAACCTCGCCGCCGAATTCAAACTCCATATCATTGAAGACGCGGCGCAGGCTTCCGGTGCCACATGGAACGGCAAGCCCGCCGGCGCTTTGGGTACGGCCGCCGCATTCAGCTTCTATCCGACAAAAAACTTGAGCGCGTTTGGCGATGCCGGAGTGCTTACCACCAGTGATCCCGCGCTGGCCGAACACGCACGCTCTTTGCGCAACCACGGAGCCAAGCAGCGTTACTATCACGATGAGATCGGCGCCAACAGCCGCATGGATTCCATTCAAGCCGCGGTGCTGCGCGTGAAGATGCGTCACCTGCAAAGCTGGAATAACGCCCGCCGCAGCCACGCCAAGCTTTACGATCAATTGATCGCTACCGCCGGACTAACCCGCACCGGCGCGAACTCCGCGGCGCCCGTCGTATTGCTCAAGACGCGTCCGCAGGCGCACCATATCTATCATCAATATGTTATCCGTGTTCAACAGCGCGAAAAGCTGCGTGACTTCCTGAAAGAACGCGGCGTGGGATCTGAAATCTACTACCCTGTGCCGCTGCATTTGCAGAAATGTTTTGGCTATCTCGGCCACGTGAAAGGCGATCTGCCGGAATCAGAGCTGGCCGCCGCGGAAGTACTTGCGTTGCCCATGTTCGCCGAACTTACGGAACCCGAGCAGCGGCATGTGGTGGAATCGATCGCGGAGTTTTACTCCTAGACTCAGACCTCAACCGACTCCGAACGACAGCGGACCAAGGTTAACGGGCTGGTCCCTCCACAAATGCCGCACTCCATTGCAGGCTGCCGAAAAACCCTTTGCGCAGCGAGTCCTATCAGGGCACAAGTCTTACCCGGATTGTCATCAACCGCGATGATTGTTATCAATCGTCCGGATTATCATCAACCGCCCGGATTGTCTCGCCTGAAGCCGGCCAGGTCTGTACCTATCCTGATTTGTCAAAGATCATTCGTTCCGCGCTCTGAAGCGCTTTCGCATTGTATCGTATTATGTTCGCTATCGCAACTCTGGCTGCCGGCGGTGATTACTCCCGGATGGCGCAGTCGAGAAGCAGAATCGCCCATCATTGAACATGCACGATGCCCGTGTCGGGGTCGGCATCGCGGATGAGCTGACGGATATAACAGCATGGCAGGGGAGACCTTGTCGGGATCTCTCCACTCCTTTTCAGTCGCAAGGCTCCTTCGTCGTCGGTCGAGATGACAAGGGTCCGGGTGCGTGGTGACAACGGTTGGGGGTGTCCTGCTGGCGGCTGAAGCGGCACACAGCAAAGGACGCAGAGAAAGGGGTTTGGTGGAAGAGCGGCCATTGATGGCCGCGTAAAGAGTCTTAAACTTGGGCTTTAGCCTTGGTGGGCTCGAATCTCACTCTTTCGCAAATAGCGCGAAGAGATACGGCACCCGGCTCTGTCTTGCGACCTTCTTGCCCAGGCCTTCACTGCGCTATACAACGTATAATTATCGCGAGGATTAAGTAAATGGCACACGTACTGAATACAAGAGAGGCAGTTGATAAGCTGACGAGGCAAGGTCATAAAGTTCAATTGATGCCTGGTCCTCAGGGACACCGCTACGCGGTTGATGGTGAAGAATCCTATACTGACGACGAATTGGTCATGTTGGCGTCAGGTGTCAAAAAAGAGGATATTCAATCACAGCGAAAGACCACAAAATAGCAGACGCGGTGATTCACGCGGCTGACACAAGCTTTTTATAACCAAATCATGGCTGTCAAGGGAGGAAGCTGTGACACCAGAACAGTGGCGAAAACTGGAAGATATGGAACGAGCCATTACGGCTCCAGCTAGCCAGTCAAATTTCGCCCTGACCAGCGGCTCGTACTCACCAACATTTACCTAATACGTAGCGTGGACAGCCTGGATAAAACAAGCGCTCGCCTCTGGCGCGTGAACATTGCCCTCACAATCGTGGCTGTTCTGACTGGGATTGCCACACTAGCAATCGCCCTCTTTCGGCGGCATTAGAGGTGACAAGTTAGAACACTGCCGAAAGCAGGTAGTGTCTCAGTTTGTCTGATGGACCACCCGGCTGTCACTTCTTCTCCGGTTTGGCGTCCGCGCCCTTCTCTTGGCCGAGAACAGTTTGCAGCGGGTCAGTGAGTCCGCCTTCATGTATCCATTTCATGGCATCCTCAATGATGTACCTGCTGGTATGGCACTTGATGGGGATTCCGTAGAGCGTATGACACAAACCCTTTCGTTGGAAATTGTGCAACACGGACCATTTTGTGTCAGCAATCTTTGTTGTCACGGAAAGTGTAAAAATAGGGTAATCGAAGGACTCAGGAACAGCTGTTGTTGTTGTCACTTCTTGATTCCCCTTGATGGTGGCTGTATTGCCGGCGTCGTCCCGCACCTCGCCCTTGATTGGCTCAGAATGGGTTTCCTGTGACGTACGATATCCGTGGTGGGTGTCCTTTGTCATCGCTATCCAAAAGACGAGATGAACGGACGGGTCGGGCTGAGCATAGCAAACGCCGGGATATTTCTTCTGCATTTTTTCCTGCATCCACTTGGCATCATCTTTTGACAGTCCCTGCTTGATATTGTTGAGGTGGTCTTTCCAAACAACGGAGAAATACGTCTTGCAGTTTGTGTCAGCTTTCGCCTGGCCCGTGCAGGGTATGGCGAGAAAGGAAAACAACAGTGCTTTCAAAAGAGCACTAACTCGCAACGAACCAGTACACATTTGGGCTCCTTCACAGCATGGTAATCGTATCCGCGCGATGGAGGAGTGTCTAGCGGAAACAGAGGCTGGGATCCCACGTTTTGATTGGTTCTTTCGAGGCCTTACGATAGCGCGGGTGCACCGTTCCGCGGGTGGCCCACGCTTTCGCCCGCTGTTGGCGAAGCGTGGGAAGTGAGAGTTGTGTTCCAAGACAGCGCAAGATACAGTGCTGCCGGCATGCCTTCACGATTGCAGCCGGGCATTCCATGGTTCGGGTTCCTCCGGCTACGTCGTCTCCCGTCGCAGGCTCCACAGTCCGCGCGCTGAGAGGATGAGGGAGAACATCCCAGTCACGCCCAGCGCAAGGAGCGACCGGATGAGCCGGGCATACATGAGACCCGCTTCACCCCTGGCGGAGATGCCGCCGCGACGTTTTCGTCTCCGCGCGTTTCTTCTTCGCCTTGGCAGGCGGAGGCTCTTCTCCCGGCGCTTAGAACTTGCGCACGATGGGCGGATTGAACTTGTACATCTGCTCACGCGGTTTGCCGTCGTCGTTTTTCACATGGAGCTTGAAGGTGAGCAGCGTGCCTTCTCTGCCGCCAAAATCCTGTTTGCCCAGGGTCACCGGCAGTGATCCGGTCATGGTTTTTTCGCGATACGCCGTCTCATAGCGATGCTTGCCGGGTGCCTCATCCTTGCGGAGAAGCTGGCATTTGCTTTTTCAGCTTCGAAGCAAGGGTGGGATTAGATGAGCGTGACCCCGACATTGTTTTCCACCGTGGTGAATTCGAGATCATCTTCTCCCACCCTTCGCAAAAACGCGAAGGATGGTGCACCCGGCTTCCAACATCATTTGTATCCCGGCCAGTTTTTCTGGACGTCCGCAATCTTGGCGCGCAGTTCTTCTTTTGATTGGGCTTCCGGGGATACAGCCGGTGCCGGCAGGGACGAGTTCTGCCGCTGCATTTCCGCCAGAATAGCTTTCAATGTGCCGTCAATACTGAAGAGCCGCAGTTGGGCAATGATCAGAACAATGCCAATGATCAGGGTGAGGATTGAAACGATAGCTCCTATACCTTCCATGTAGGTTCCCTCCCGGGGGCCGCTATCCTACATTTATGGTTATGAAGAACTCAAGTACGCGATACCCGTCCGCTACGCAGGAATATCACTACCGCTGAAACTACGGCGACCGCAACTATCAGCGCCAACAGAATTCCTCCTTGTGTAATCGACGCGCCCAACTTCGAGTTCGCCACCAGCGCGGCAATTAGTACGCCCACGCCAAAGGTTGTCACCAGCATCCGCATGATCACCATGGGACGCTCGATCCGCTCTTTCTGTTCCAGCTTCTTCAATATCTGCGCGCGCCACCAGATCAAACCCGCACTAGTCCGCGGCGCCGGATGACTGGCCGCCATCTGCTTGATCAGCGAATCGAGTTGCAAATCACGATTCGCGATGTCCTTATTCACATCATTACTCTTCTCTTCATCAAACATGGGAACCTCTGAACCCTGCTTTTTCCAGCAGATCTTTCGCCTTCTCCCGCGCGCGGAACACTATCACCTTCACGCTTTGTTCCTTCACGCTGAGAATCGCTCCAATTTCCTTGTGACTTAATTCTTCCACGTGCGCCAGCCATAGCACGGCTCGTTCCTGCGCGCTCAGTTGGTCGAATAACGCTTCCATGTCCACGGACAGATTGAAATTCTGGTGGATCTCTTCCGTCGCGGGATTAAGTTCGGTCCACTCGCGCTCGCGTTTCTGCCGCCGCCATAGATCACGCAGGATGTTTGTTGCCGTGGTGTAAAGATACGCCTTGCGCGCGGCTTCTTCCTTGCTCGAATCCATCGCTCCGATCACGCGGATGTACGCGTCTTGTAACACTTCTTCCGCCGTCGCGGGATCGCGGCTCAGGCGACATAGGTAGCCATGCAACTGCCGCGACGTCCGCAGGTAGAACGCCTCAAACTCCACCTGAGCGGCAGACTCGGCCGTGATCTCGGCTTGTTTAGCGCGCTCTTCAGTCATCGCCAACCACCGTGCTCCAATTGCGGCGAATACCACGGTCTACTCCTGCTCTTTGCCGATTTTTTTTGCCAGAAAGAATGAGACCACGGCGGAAGCAAGGAATCCGCCTCCCGCCAGAAACAATACGCAGCCGACCCGATAGCTTAAGGTATCTGAACCTTGGCCACCCGCCAGAAACCCGGCTCCAGCGAAGGCGATAACAAAGCCCGCTCGAACCGCATTCAGGATTGCGCCGCGTGGACTGGTAACCTGGTCGGTCAGGCTGGTCACATACTTTTGTCCCGCCGGCGACTGCATGAACTCGGCAAAATCGTGGGCCGTGGCAAACTTCTCCAGCAGCGCTTTTTGCATCCCCATCTGCTGTCTGCGCCGCAATGAAGTTGCCACGATGTAGCCAAGCCACGCAATTGTTCCAATAAACGTGAGCAGTATGACCCATTCTTTTATCTGACTGTTGAGTGCAAATGAATCCATATGATCTTTCCTCCGGCTCTAGTACGAACCAGCAGGGCACAAGGTTAACAGGGCTTTTTGCGGAAAATGGCGGGAAATAGCAGGGCTAGGAGAATTAGGGAAATACGTCTGAAGGGACGACAGGGTCGCTTCGCCGCTCTTTGCTGGCTTTAGCCGCGACGGCGTGTACGCTTGGTGTCCGCGCTTTTCTTCTTCGTCTTGGCCGGAGGAGGCTCTTCTCCCGGGGCATAGAATTTGCGCACGATCGGCGGATTGAACTTGTACATCTGTTCGCGCGCTTTGCCGTCGTCATCTTTCACATGGAGCTTAAAGGTTAGCAGCGTGCCTTCTCTGCCGCCAAAGTCCTGCTTGCCCAGCGTCACCGGAAGCGATGCGTTCATGTTCTTTTCACGATACGCCGTCTCGTAGCGATGCTTCCGCGTGTTCCATGTGTAAACGCGGACCTGGCTGAAGTCATACGGCAGGCCGTCTTTATTCTCAGTGAGCAACGCCAGGTATTCAGGGACTTTCTTGTCGCCATCCTGTACCTGGTCCAGGGGGAACGCGCCAATCACCCGCGAGCCTTCGGCATACTGTGCAATTTCCAATGGGATGTCCAGGTACAAAGCCCGGCCCAGCACCCAGCCCACGCGATTTTGCGGGTCGCGCACCAGCCACCAGTCTTCCATCACCACCTCGGGTCCGGCTGTGTCTTTATCGTCATCGCTGTCGGAATCTGTATCTTTGTCTTTATCCTTATCTTTATCCCTCAATTGCGCTGGGGTGGCGTTACGCGCGGCGGCACGACGCTCCAGCAAATCAACTTTCTGCTTTTCGTTGAGTAAATAAAGGTAGCCGGCTTTCCGTCCGGGAAGCACGTGGACTTTTACTTGCACTTCAACCGTTGCGGTCGCCTGGGGTGGCGCCGTTTTGTATTGGTCGGCCAGGCGTTGGAACTGATCAAAGGTTGGCTGGTCCGTAAGGAAGCGTTCCTGTATCCAACCTTCTTCGCCGCGCGGCGTCCGCACCCGAACAAACCGCCGGTTCTGTATGCGCTCCAGCACCTGCAACCGCTCGCCGTTATGGACGAGCCCAGTCTTGTTGTAGATGGTGGAAACGTGGTCGCGGAGAGAAGCGTCCGGCACAGCGACGTATAGATACTCCGCCCTATCGGACGTCCCGCCGCCGCACCCGGCGGCCCCGAGCAGACCTGCCATAACGGCTGCCGCGCAGACAAAACCGCGCGCGCGTCCGGCGACCCGCCTTATGACTTGGAATTGCATTGGATTCCTGAACCACAAATATAGCAGCCTTCCGCGCCGGGAAACAGATGACGCGAAAGTGTCCAGCTGGACATGCGGCAACAGGATGGCGGACGCAGGCCTCCGCTGCCACTGGCCAATGTACCTTGACTGATTTGTGGTTGAGTGCAGCCTGCCGTCAGCTACTTGGCCGGGGCGGCGGACTTGGCGGTGGTCTTTGCGGGCGCTTTCAGGCTGGCGCGGAGTTCGCGGTTTCTTTCGCGCTTCTTGGCGTTGGATTTGTTACGGGTGTTTTCCCGCGCATTCAATTTCGGCATGGTAAGACTCCTTGAGTACACCTTGATCCTACCCTCTTCAGGCGCGCTGCGCCGGAAATCGCCGAATAAAGTGGTGTTGGGGTAGTCAAAGTTGGCACCCACCTGACACGCGAGATAGCCCGCGAAACAGACTCTGTCCAATATGTTTAAGGAGCATGATCGCCATCCACAGGCAAAAGCCGATGGCTAATGTAAGCACGGCGGCAGCGGGATCTTCAAAAATTCCTCCCACGAAGTCAAAGAAGCCCTCACCTAAATCGAAGGAGAACCTTTTGCCGGCGCCAGAGCCAGCACTCCAGACACCCAGCACCAACAATACCGCTGGAACCGCGATTGGCAGGACTCGCTCCAAGATCGCCATATAAAGGAGAGACGAAGCTCGGACAGGCCTATTTCGGACGCGGTTGAATTTTTTTCCCGATAACCGGGGACCAAGATGGCGACTAATTCGGCTTTTCCCGTTTCCGGGGATTCTTGATGCGCTCGTCGATCGGCCTGCGTCCACGGAAGCCTTCTTCCAGGCCGTGCCAGTATTCGAGTTTTTCTTCGCCGTACTTCCAGCACAACAGTACAATCTCGCCTTCAACCACGCAGGGAAAATCCAGCAGACCGATGTCCAGGTCCTTTACCTGTACGCCAATGGAATCGATTTCCGCCAGAGCGTCTTTGGTTTGTTGTAAGACCTGTTCGCGCTGGGTGAGACGTTTCATGCGTGCGACAATGTCCACGTGAAATCCGCCGCTCACTAGAATGCGCCGCTGCAATTCCTGCGATTCTCTCTCGATCTGTTCCAGGGTCCGCTTGCCGTCCATGGCGACCTTGAATAGAGACTTGAGAACAGGAAGCAACGATTGCGCTTCTTCGAAGGTAAATGTCTTCATTTTGTCCATTTTTTCGCTACGCTCCAACCCGCTCGACAGCCTCGCCCGCACCGAAGGCATTTCGGCGCTTGAATCAACTGGCTCAGCGCGCTAGTCGGCCTCGCCAGTTTTTCTCCGTGCCTCCACGTCTACTTGCTTGGTTTTGGTTTTTAAATTACCCGATTACCAAATTACTCAATTACCAATTCCTTTACCGCACTTCCAGCATCCGGTCCAGCGCTACTTTCGCCCAGTGCTTCACATCGTCAGGGACTTGAATCCGATTCACCACTTGTCCCTCCACCAGGTTTTCCAGCGTCCAGCACAAATGCTGCGGTGAGATGCGGAACATGGTGGTGCACAGGCAACCGGAGTCATCCAGGGTAATCACTTTTTTGTTTTCAGGCGCAAACTCCTTGCCCATGCGGTTCACCAGATGGATCTCCGTTCCCACCGCGAATTTGCTGCCGGCTGGCGCGTCTTTGATCATCTTGATGAGACCTTCGGTGGAACCGATGCCGTCCGCCTTCTGGCAGACTTCCCATCGGCATTCCGGATGGACGATGACTCTAATATCCGGATACTTTTCGCGGACGCGGTCCACATGCTCCGGCAAAAATCTCTGGTGAACGGAGCAGTGCCCCTTCCACAGAATCACTTTTGCCGCGCGCAGTTGTTCCGGCGTTAATCCGCCCAGGACCTTGAACGGGTCCCAGACGACGCAGTCTTCCAGCGGAATGCCCATGGCGTAGGCCGTGTTGCGTCCCAGATGCTGGTCCGGTAGAAAGAAGATCTTTTCGTTGCGCGCGAACGCCCACTTGAAAGCCGCACCGGCATTTGACGACGTGCAGACCAGTCCGCCGCGTTCGCCGCAAAATGCTTTGATCGCCGCTGTGGAATTCATATACGTCAACGGCGTAATTCCCTGGCCCTGTTCATTGGTCAGTCCGGCTTTTACAAACTCTTCCCACGCGGCTTCCACTTGGCCAATCTCCGCCATGTCGGCCATGGAACAGCCTGCGTTCAGGTCCGGCAGGATCACTTGCTGGCCGCTTTGGCCCAACACGTCCGCGCTTTCCGCCATGAAATGCACGCCGCAGAAGACCACGTAGTCGGCCTTGGTGCGCCCGGATTCCTGAGAAAGTTTGTAAGAGTCGCCGCGAAAATCGGCAAAACGGATCACTTCATCGCGCTGGTAATGATGGCCCAGCACGACCACGCGGTCGCCCAGGGCTTGTCTGGCCGCACGAATGCGCGCGTCCATGGATTTGTCGGGGAGTACGAGATAGTTTTCCAGCGAACAAGTCTCAACTCGCTCGCCAACTGGAGCAATTACGGTCGCCATTTTTTCCGCCTTCAGTTCCCACCGGCTTGATGCCGCGGGAACGGGGATGTTGAAAGCATCCGCGGGCTCCAGTAGATTCACTGCGCGTTTCGCGCCCAATCCACGGGGTTGTTGAAGCCCACAGTCTTACTCGTTTCTTTTGATGCCTATCGGCCGGGTTTCGACACAAACCTTTTGGGAGCAAGATTGCCACCACAAAAGCTGCCTAACCGCCGAAAAACACTGGGGTATTCTGCCATCGAGCGCCCCCGTAGCGCAAATAAAGGCGTAAAACGGGCGGACGCAAATCCGCGGCGGCAAACCCGGTAAGGGGGCTATCGGCAAAATCCAGCAAAAACTCCGGGCTTTATTCGTAGCGCAGGGCCACCAAGGGATCGACCTTGGTTGCGCGGCGCGTCGGCACCAGGCAAGCCAACATGGCCACTAGAACCATGAGCACGAGCACAAACAACAAGGTGGTTGGATCGCCGGGCTTCACTCCGTAGAGAAGTGTCGAAAGCACGCGAGTCACACCCAGCGAAAGACCAACGCCGAGAACCGCTCCCAACGCAGCCACCAGCACGGCTTGTCCCATGACCAGGCGAATCACGTTGCCGGCTTGTGCGCCTACGGCCATGCGAATGCCGATCTCACGCGTTCTGCGCGTGACTTCATAGGACAAAAGACCGTACAGACCCATGCAGGCCAATACCAGGGCAAGCATTCCAAAGAAACTGGCGAGTTGCGCCACCATGCGATCTTGTGACAGTTGCCGTTCGATTTCGGCCTTCTGCGTACTGATGCGATACATGGCCAGGTTGGGGTCAATGCCGTTCACCATGTTGCGGATGCTCGGAACCAAGGATGAAGGGTCGGCGACAGTACGCAATTCAAAGAACGCTCCACCGTCCGCGGCCGGCATAAAGATGGTTGGCTTGATTTCCCGGCGCAAATTGCTGTACTTGGCATCGCTCACCACGCCTACGATCTCATAACCGGGAAATGCCGGATAAGGCCCGTCAGCGAGCGAGTCGCCAAACAAGTGACCCAGCGGGTTCTGCTTGGGAAAGTACTGGTGCGCAAACAATTCATTCACCACAGCGGCTGCCGGAACCTTTCTGGCCTCAAGAGGTGAGGAGTGAGACAAGGCTTCCGCAAAATCAGCGGGAGCAAGATCACGGCCAGCCCGCAACGGCATGCCCATGGTTGCAAAAAAGTTGGGACCTATTTCCATCTGGTCGGCATCAACCTGGTCCTTGGAGTCAACCGGTGTGCCGGGACGATGGAACGAAGTCATGGAAGAACTTCCCGACAACATCGGAGCCCAGGAATACGATACTGATTTGACGCCGGGCAGAGCCGAAAATTTTTCCTGCAATCCGCTGTAGAGATGGCCGACCTGTGTTCCTTTGTAGCCTGCGAACTTAGGATCCAATCCAAACAACAAAATATTGCTGGTATTGAACCCCGGATCAATGTTCTTGAGGTTGCTTAGAGTGCGCACCAGCAGCCCAGCGGTAGCCAGAACCAGCACCGCTAAGCCTACCTGGGTAGCCACCAGCAGGTTTCCCATGGTAAATCGACGACGGCGCGACCCTGTACCGCCGGACATGTCCGCGGTTTTGAGTGACGGCGTAAGGTCCACACGCAGTCCGCGATATGCGGGCGCCATCCCAAATATCAGCCCGGTGAGAATGGACACGCCGAACGTAAACGCCAGCACGCGCCAGTCAAGATGCGGTGAGAATGTGGGAGGCTGTATACGTCCTGAGAAAAGGACCGCCATGAGGATGCGCGATCCCCACACGGCCAGCAGCAGTCCCAATGCGCCGCCCAAGACCGAGAGCGTCAGGCTCTCCACCAGAAGTTGCCCAAGCAGCCTGGTCCGCTTGGCCCCTAAAGCCATGCGGACGGCGATCTCGCGCTCGCGGCTGGCAGCCCGGGCCAGCAATAATCCGGCAACGTTGGCGCAGGCGATCAGCAGAATAACGCCAACGCAAAGCATCAGCACATACACGGGTTGCAAGAGCCGGTTGTAGCCTCCACGCAGTTCTTGTTGCGCCGGCATGAGCCGCAGATGAGGATCGTCTTCGGATTTGAAAAATGCTTTGTCCCCCTTCAGCATGAGGTTGCGAAAGATCACATTTGCCGCTGTTTCCGCCTGCGACCCGGAAACTCCAGGCTTAAGGCGGCCGACAATGGTGTATCCAAAGAAGCCCATCCCCTTGGCGTCTCGCAGCCAGGTCATTCCCATGATTTTCTGTTGGGCGAGAGGTACCCACAGATCGAACTGGCTGGCCATGGCCAGGGATGTAAAGCGTGGCTCCGCGACTCCGATGATGGTGAATGGGCTGTTGTTCAGCCGGACGGTTTTACCCACCACGGAAGGTGAGCCGCCAAAGTCGCTCTGCCAGATCTTGTAGTTAAGGACCGCCACCGCCGGCGCTTCCGTCCGGTCATCGGATTCAGAAAGCAGGCGGCCCGCCGCAGGCATTACGCCGATCGTTTCAAAATACTGCCCGGAAACGAACTGGCCTTGAACGCGTTTGGCGGGACCATTGCCCGCCAAATCCATCTGTCCGAATCCGGTGGACGCACCAAGACTGGAAAAAACATTCGTCTGAGTCTGAATCTCTTTGACCAGCGGGTACGGCAGTGAACATCCCATCGGATGTTCCCGCAATCCTTCATTGCAGTCGCCAAAGTTCATGGCGCCTTCCGATTCAGGATCGTGGCGAGCTTCCCATTTCAAAACCACCAGGCTTTGCGGGTCGCGCACCGGCAAGGAACGGAACACTACGGCGTCAATCACGCTGAAGATGGCGGTGTTCATCCCAATACCCAGGGCGAGGGTAAGCACCGCGACGGTGGTAAACGCGGGACTCTTTCGTAGCACGCGCACGGCGTAGCGAAAGTCTTGTGCCAGCTTTTCAAGGAACGCCGTCCAACGTACGCTATGAACAGCTTCGCGTGTCTGCTGAACTCCGCCAAAGGCAATCAAAGCCCGGCGACGCGCTTCTTCAGCCGGCATGCCCGCGGCAATGTTCTGCTGGATTTCTTTTTCCAGGTGGAACCGCAGTTCCGCATTCATGTCATCGTCCAGCTTGCTGTGTTTCAGTCCATTGACCAGCCGCGTGAAAAAGTTCATTAGGATACCTGCCGTCAGCAAATTGATTTTTATTCATAGCGCAGGGCCACCATGGGATCAACTTTGGTGGCACGCCGGGCCGGCACCAGACAAGCCAGCATCGCCACCAAACCAAGCAACAACAACACGGCCAGAAGAGTCAACGGATCTCCGGCCTTCACTCCGTACAAGGCGCTTTTCAACAGCCGCGCCACACCCAGCGAACCCGCGATGCCGATGACCGCTCCCACGCAGACCAGGACCATGGTCCTGCCCAGCACAAGCCGGATCACGTTGCCGGCCTGCGCGCCAATGGCCATGCGAATTCCGATCTCACGCGTCCGTCGCGTAACTTCGTATGCCAGCAACCCGTAAAGTCCCATGCAGGCCAGCCCCAGGGCGAGCAGTCCGAAAACGCTGGCCAGCTGCGCGGTCAGGCGCTCACCTGTCATCTGATTGTCGATGTCCTGTATCTGGGTAGAGATACGGAAGAGAGCCAGGTCCGGGTTCTCATGGGTCACCAGATTTCTGACGGTGGGAATCAACGCGTTGGGATCGGTGGCGGTCCGCAATTCAAAGAACGCCGAGCCGCTGGCATTAGGCGAATACAAGGTTGGATGGACTTCGCGTTTCATCCCGCTGTACTTCGCATTGGCTACCACGCCCACAATTTGATATCCCGGATCTTTTTTGCCATCACCCTTAGGTATTGGATTGTCGGCGAAAGTCTGGCCCAGAGGATTGGTCGATGGCAGAAACTTCTGCACAAAAAACTGATTCACAATCACCGGTGTCGGCACACTGCCTGGGATCTCCGAATCATTCGTCGCCGTCACGCTAAAATCAGCCACGGTGAAATCTCGTCCAATCTGAAACGGAATACGTAAAGTGGTAAAGAAGTTGGGCCCCACGGGAAGTTCGTCGCATTCCACTTCTTCCTTGGAGTCCCGCGGAGTTCCCGGTTTGCGGAAGCTCGTGGTCGACAAGCTGCCAATGAGAAGCGGTACCTGCGAATAACTGGCCGAGGTGACTCCCGGAAGCGCTGCGAATTTTTCCTGCAACTGATGGTAGAGATTGTCCACGTGTGCGCCTTTGTATCCCGCCATGCGCGGATCCACGGCAAACAGCAGAAGGCTGCGCGTGTCAAAACCCGGATCAATGTTCTTCAGGTTGCCGAGCGTGCGGACCAGCAATCCGGCTACCACCAGCACTAGAATTGCCAGCGCCATCTGAACCGAAACCAAAGTACTGCCGGCAGTGAACCGCCGCTGCCGTCCGGCTGCTCCCGCGGACGCCGCTCCGCCTCCAGCTTTAAGAGACGACGTTAAGCTGACGGCAGAAGCGCGAAACGCGGGCGCAAGTCCAAAAATGATTCCGGTAAGGACGGAGATTCCTGCCGTGAATGCCAGTACGGTCCAGTCTATGTGCGGAGAAATTTGCGGCGGGTTTTCATCGCCGGCTCCAACCATCGCCAGCAGCACTCTCACGCCCCATACTCCAAACACCAGTCCCAGCGCGCCGCCGATCGCAGACAGCATCACGCTTTCCGTAAGCAACTGCCGGATGAGCCGGCCACGCTTGGCGCCCAGCGCCAGTCGGACCGCCATTTCCCGTTGCCGAACGGCCGAGCGCGCCAACAGTAATCCAGCCACGTTGGCGCATGCGATCATCAAGACCACTCCCACAAAAAGCAGCAGAATGTAGAGCGGCTGCAGGATCTGGTCTTTGGCCGCGCCCAGGTGTTGAGCTGCAACCAGTTTGATTTCCGGTTGGCCTTCGGACTTGAAGATTGGCTTGGCGCCTTCCAGCATGTCATTGCGATAGAGCAAGCTCGCACCGGCCTGCGCCTGAGTCACGGGAACTTCCGGCTTCACGCGGCCAATAACAATCAACCAGTAGGAGTCCATTGCGTCTTGCTTGGCGGTCCATTGCGGCACCACGGCGCGATGATGAGTCAGCGGAACCCAAACATCATTCCTGCCACCCATGGTCAGTCCCTCAAACTTGGGCTCGGTCACACCGATGATGGCAAATGGCTGTCCATTGAGTCGCACGGTCTTGCCGATCACTGATTCCGATCCGCCAAACGTGGACTGCCAGAAAGCGTAACTCACCACCGCGACGGGCGGCGCTTCCGGAGTGTCGTCATTATCGAGAAACACGCGTCCCCTGTGCGGGCGAACGCCCAGCGTCCCAAAATAATCTCCGGAGACAAATTGTCCGTACACAATGCGCGCCGGACCGTTGCCGCTGAGATCGAGCCGTTCATGTCCGGTATACGCGGCTACATGAGAGAAAACGCCGCTCTTCGATTGCAGGTCCCTGAAGAACGGCACGGGCAACGAACAACCGTTAGGGCGCGGGCCGTCAGTGTCGTCCTCGCAATCGCCAAAGCTGCGGTAGCTGTGCGTCTGCGGTCGCTGGAGCGAATGCCATTCCAGGAACACTAAATTCTTTGGATCGCTTACTGGCAGCGGACGAAACAGCACCGCGTCAATCAAACTAAAGATGGCCGAATTGGCGCCAATACCCAGCGCCAAAGTCAGCACCGCGACCAGCGTAAATACCGGCGTGTTGCGCAACATGCGCGCGCCATAGCGGACGTCTTGCACCAAGGAATCCCAGAAACGGCCGTGCTGGACCTCACGCAACGATTCCCGCGTCTGCTGCACGCCGCCGAAAGAAATCAGCGCCTGACGACGCGCTTCCTCCGCGGACATTCCGCGGGCCATGTTCTCTTCGATTTCTTTTTCCAGATGGAAACGCATCTCGGCGTTGAGTTCGTTTTCCAATTTGTTTTTTTTCGTCGCATTCCACAGACGTTTGAAAATGTTCATAGGATTACCTGTAACAAGAAAATTTAACTTCCAGGCCCCGTAAGTTTTGTTGCAACGGCTAGCTTTGTTGCAAAACCAGCGCAATGGCCGCGGAGAGCCGTTCCCACTCGCCCATTTCTTTTTCCAGTTGCTTCACGCCGTTCCTGGTCAACGAATAAAACTTGGCGCGGCGGTTGTTGTCAGAGGTACTCCACTCGGCGCCGATCCAGCCTTTCTGTTCCAAACGCGCCAGTGCGGGATAAAGCGATCCCTGCCCCACTTGCAGCACCTCTTTTGAAACTTGCTGGATGCGTTGGGCAATTCCCCAGCCATGCATCGGGCCCAGAACGAGCGTCTTGAGGATCAAAAGGTCCAAAGTGCCTTGCAGCAGATCAATCTGGCTTCCCATAAGAACTCCCCTCGGATATCGACAAGAGATTAGACTCGCGACTCTTGTCGAATGTCAACAAGAAGCAACATTTTTCCAGAGGGAGGTCTCGCCACCCCCTCGGGAAGTCTGAGAATAAAAAGACTTGGCTCGTTTCTGGAATACCCGTTCTGGAATAGAAGACGAACTGCACAATCGAATGTGCATAAGTGGCACTTTGTGGCACTTCTAAGGTAAAAAAGCCATAAGCAGACTGTTAAAAATGCAGCGCAACTGATGCATTCCCAAAACAGATCGTCTAAGATAAGTGCCCTTCGTCTGGAGCAGTTTCAAGCTCCGCTTAGCTTGCTTCGCCAAAGCAAGCGGCTAAAACCCGCGCCACTTCCTCTGGAGACCCTATGTTGAGGATCAGCAGGGCGGACTACGACTTGATCCGCTGGGAAGCCGAACGCAATTATCCGAACGAATGCTGCGGAATTCTTTTGGGCAATGTGATTGAAGGCGTGCGCCAGGTGAGTATGACGATTACCTGTGACAACGCGCGCACGGACTCGCTCGCCAACCGCTACAGTATCCGGCCGGATCAGGTGGTAGCCACCCAGAAACTGGCCCGGAGCCGCGGCGAAAACATCATCGGCTTCTACCACTCCCATCCCGACCACCCGGCGGACTATTCCCGGACCGACTTGGATGAAGCTCACTGGTTTGACTGCTCTTATCTGATTATTTCCGTGGAGCGCGGCTCTCCCGGCGCCACCAGTTCTTTTGTGCTGCTGGGTGGAGAAGATCGCAAGAAGTTCGAGCAGGAAGCGATTCAGATTGTTGCGTACCGACAGCCGCTCAAAGTTGCCTTGTAACGTATAATGGTTTTCGTGACGATCAATTCTCAGTTGACGACCACCCCGCCACGCCGAATGTGTCGCCCCTCCCGTTAACGGCACGCGTGTGCGCTTCTTTTCAGGAAACAGCTTCGAAGAAGCAATCTCAACCGTAATCCCCAACATGCGAAAGGAAACCCATTATGGCCACTACATTGGCGCCAGAGTCCAATCCAGTTTTGAGCAATGAAGAAGTTTTGCGTTATTCGCGGCACCTGATCATGCCGGAAGTGGGGATGCACGGCCAGCAGAAGCTGAAGGCAGCGCGCGTGTTGTGTGTTGGCACTGGAGGACTGGGTTCGCCGCTGGCCCTGTATCTGGCCGCAGCCGGCGTGGGCACATTGGGCCTGGTGGATTTTGACGTTGTGGATTTCACCAACCTGCAGCGCCAGATCATCCACCACACCAGTGATGTGGGCCGTCCGAAACTGGAATCGGCGAAAGAAAAGATTGCAGCCATCAATCCTTTCGTCAACGTGAAGACCTTCAACACGAAACTCACCAGCGAAAACGCTCTGCAGATCTTTGCCGACTTCGACATCATCGTGGACGGTACAGACAACTTCCCTACGCGCTTCCTGGTCAACGATGCCTGCGTCTTCACCGGCAAGCCAAACGTTTATGGATCGATTTTCCGCTTTGAAGGACAGGCCAGCGTCTTTGCCGCCAAAGACGGACCGTGCTATCGCTGCCTGTATCCGGAGCCGCCACCGCCGGGTTTGGTTCCTTCTTGCGCGGAAGGCGGAGTGCTGGGCATTCTGCCCGGACTCGTCGGTCTAATCCAAGCCACGGAAGCCATCAAACTGATTCTGGGCACCGGACAGCCTCTCATCGGCCGCCTGCTGCTCGTCGATGCGCTGGGCATGAAGTTCCGTGAACTCAAGCTACGCAAAAATCCCGATTGCGTGGTTTGCGGGAACCACCCCACAGTGACTAAACTCATCGATTACGAAGAATTTTGCGGACTACGTGGACAGGAGACACCTGTGAATCAAAGCGGCACACCGGAAATCAGCGTGGAAGAATTGAAGCAAAAGCTGGACGCCAAGGAAGATATCTTTATTCTGGACGTCCGCGAACCCCACGAATACCAGATCTGTAACCTTAACGGCTACCTTATTCCTCTCAACGATCTTCCCAAACGCGTGAGCGAACTGGATCCTGCCAAGGAAATGGTCGTGCATTGCCGTTCCGGCGTCCGCAGCGGACGGGCCGTGGCGTTTCTCCGCCAGGCTGGCTTTACCAAAGCCACCAACCTTGCCGGCGGGATACTAGCCTGGGCCGATAGGGTTGACCCGAAAGTGCCGAAGTACTGAAGAAGCAATTGGCAATTAGCAAATGGCTTTTGGCATGTGGATGATTGCCCACGAACCGCCTAGCGTGAGAAGTCAGAGCCAAAGGCCAGGAGCTAACTGCCAATGGCCGATTTTCCTCACCTCTCCGGCTGAAAAAGATAGCTTCCACCCACGTTTTGGCTTACTGATTCTGCTACCTGCAAAAATGCCCGTGCCGCGTGGGAAAGCTGTCCACCTTTGCGGGACACAATGCGCAGTTTACGTTCCAGCTTTAACTCTTTCACCGGCACGGCCACCAGTTCGCCGCGTAACAGCTCCGGCTCCACCGATATCTGCGGCACCAGCGCCACGCCATTGCCTGCTGCTACAAAACGTTTGATGGCTTCCAGCGTGGGCATTTCCACGTCCATATTGAGCGGCGTTTTGTGTTTGGCAAAAGCTTCCAGCACTTTCAAGCGGTAAGGCGACACCACGTTGTGCGCCACAAAAGATTCCGCGCCAAGTTGCCGGATGCTCACGGTCTTCGCTTTCGCCAACGGGTGCTTCGGCGGCACAACAAAGACTAGTTCGTCGCGAAAGACCACCACCGATTGCAGATTCGAACTTTCCGGGCGAAACGAGAGCACACCCAGTTCCACCGAGTGATCCGCCACCTGGCTGGCGATGTCGCTGGCCAGGGACCGTTGCACCGCAACTTTAATCATCGGCGAAAAGCGCCGGAATTCTTCCAGCACGCGCAACAGGTAGAGCGAAGTAAATTCGTTGGCGGCTATGGTCAGCATGCCGCGCTGAAATTGCCGCAGCTCTTCCATGGAGGCGCGCGCTTCCCGCCGCAGGTTCAACATTTTCTGCGCGTATTCCTGCAACACGCGGCCGGCGTCAGTAAGCATGCCGTCCCGCGACGAACGGTCAAACAGCGCTTCGCCCACCTCTGCTTCCAGTTTGCGAACCATCTGGCTTACAGCCGGCTGCGTCCGGTGGACGATCTTGGCCGCGCCGGAAAAGCTGCCGGTCTGTGCTACGGCCAGAAATGTTTCGAGTTGGAAGAAATCCATAGTCTCATCCACCAGCCTGAAGGCCGCTTCCTAGAAGCAACCTTCCTGGAAACAGGCTTTCTCACCTGAGAAGGCGTGGCTTATACAATAAGTGATTCTTATACTATCAGAAGAATTATAACTTTGACTTATCATCTCCGGCGGCTGAAGATTACCTGTTCTTGTTGACTAGGGAGGAAACCGCCAATGGAACGCCCCCGTATCTCTATTTTTGACACCACGTTACGTGATGGAGAACAGGCCCCCGGTTGCAGCATGGGAATCCGCGAGAAGTCCCGCATGGCCTTCCAACTGGAAAACCTGGGCGTGGACATTATTGAAGCCGGGTTCCCGGCCGCCGCCGACGCCGACTTTGAAGCCGTGCGAGTGATCTCCGGACAGCTACGCAGCCCGATCATCGCTGGACTGGCCCGCGCCTCCGAGCCGGACATTCTCCGCGCATGGACGTCGCTGGAAAATGCCAGGCGCCCGCGCATCCATGTGTTTCTGGCGAGTTCTGATCTGCATTTGACATGCAAGCTGCGCATCACGCGCGAACAAGCGCTGGACCAGGTCTACAAAGCGGTTTCTTACGCGCGCACATTGTGCAATGACGTGGAGTTTTCGCCGGAAGACGCATCACGCTCAGACGTTTATTTCCTTTGCCGCTTTGTGCAGGCCGCCGTGGACGCCGGCGCCACTGTCATCAACATCCCGGACACGGTGGGCTACACGCTGCCGCAGGAATTTTCCGAGCTCATTCAGATGGTCCGGAAATCAGTCCATGGAATCGAGAAAGTAACGATCTCCGCGCACTGCCACAATGATCTTGGACTGGCCGTGGCCAACACGCTGGCTGCCATACAGGCCGGAGCCCGGCAGGTGGAATGCACGATCAACGGCATTGGCGAGCGCGCAGGTAACGCGTCTTTGGAAGAGATCATCATGGCGCTCAACGTCCGCCAGGAAAAGCTGCCGTATGAAACCGGCATCGATACGCGGGAAATCTACCCCACCAGCCGATTGCTGGCCGAACTGATCGGCTTTGAGCCGCAACCGAATAAAGCCATCGTCGGACGGAACGCGTTCGCGCATGAAGCTGGCATCCACCAGCACGGCGTGATCAGCAATCCACTGTGCTACGAGATCATGACGCCGCAATCGGTCGGCGTGCCCGGCAACAACCTGGTACTGGGCAAACATTCTGGACGCCACGCGCTGGGCAAACGTCTGGCGGAACTGGGCCATGCAGTTTCGCGCGACGATCTGGACGGCGTCTACAAACGGTTCATGAAACTGGCAGAAATGAAGAAGAACATCTACGACCAGGATTTGATTTCCTTGCTGCCCTCCGCGGCGCGGCAATCTGTCGCGGTACAACAGGCGACGAACTAGCATTTTTGAAACAGACTTTTTGGCGAAGTAGCTGTTAAGAGGTATGTGGGACCCATGCGTATCAAGATGAAGATCACCATGCTTCCGGGCGACGGTGTTGGGCCAGAAGTTTGCCGCGAAGCCGTGCGAGTGCTCAAGACACTCAACCACTATTACGATTGCGATTTTCAGTTCGATGAAAAACCGATTGGCGGCGCGGCCATCCGCGAACATGATAATCCGCTGCCGGACGCCACACTGCAAGCTTGCCTGAAGAGTGACGCGGTTTTCCTGGGCGCCGTTGGCGCGCCGGAATTTGATCATCTATCGAGCCAGCTGCGTCCGGAAGCTGGGCTTCTTCGTTTGCGGACCGCGCTCGGCGGATTTGCTAATTTGCGTCCAGCCATCAGCTATCCGGCGATTGCCGATTGCTCGCCGTTGCGTGAATCGCGCGTGAAAGGCGCGGACGTACTTACCGTCCGCGAACTGCTGGGCGGCATGTACTTCTCTGAACCCCGTGGTTTCGGTCCAGACAAAGAATCCGCGTTCAATACCATGCGCTATTCCATCCCGGAGATTGAGCGCGTGGCGCGCGTGGCGTTTGATCTGGCGCGCACCCGCCGCAAGAAAGTCACGTCCGTGGACAAAGCCAATGTGCTGGAAACGTCCCAGCTGTGGCGTAACACGGTAAACGCCGTGGCCCAGAAATATCCAGACGTAAAGCTCGATCACATGTACGTAGACGCTTGCGCCATGCACCTGATCACCACGCCCACGCGCTTTGATGTGCTGCTCACGGAAAATCTTTTTGGCGACATTTTGTCGGACGAATCCGCGGCCATCACCGGATCGCTGGGCACGCTGGGGTCGGCCACCATCGGGGGTAAGGTGAATCTATACGAGCCGGTCCACGGATCGGCGCCGGACATCGCGGGCAAAGGCATTGCTAATCCGCTGGGCGCCATTGCTTCCGCCGCCATGTTGTTGCGCCACTCCGCTGACATGCCGCAGGAAGCTGACGACCTGGAAGAGGCCATCAATGACGTACTGGAAGCCGGACATCGCACAGCGGACCTGATTGAACCAATAAAGACCGCACTAGCCGCTAAGCGCCATCTGGCCAGTACCAGTGAAATGGGTAAGCAGGTGGAACGCGCGTTTGCCGCCCGGCTGGACGGACGCTTTGCCTACCATGCTGTATAGTCTTGCGAAAATACTTCTAAGCGCGGAGAGATTCGAGAACTGATGCCGGCACGCACGCTGTTTGAAAAAATCTGGGACAATCACACCGTCTGCGCCGGGCCGGAAGGCTCCACCATCCTTTATATCGATCTGCACCTGGTGCATGAGGTCACGTCTCCGCAGGCCTTTGAGGGTCTGCGCATCGCCGAACGTAAAGTTCGCCGCACAGACCGCACCTTTGCCACGCTCGATCACAACATTCCCACGATCGGCAACCGTATGGTGATCGACGATCCCCTGGCGCGCGGACAAGTGGAAGCCCTGCGGCATAATTGCCGTGAATTTGGTGTTCCGCTGTTTGATCTGGAAGCGCCGGAGCAAGGCATCGTCCACGTGATTGGCCCGGAATTGGGACTGACGCAGCCGGGCGCGACAATTGTTTGCGGTGACAGCCATACCAGCACGCACGGAGCTTTCGGTGCATTGGCTTTCGGCATCGGCACATCAGAAGTCGAACATGTGTTGGCCACGCAGTGTCTGGTCCTGAAAAAAGCCAAAACCATGCTGGTGAACTTTACCGGCCAGCTTTCTCCAGGCGTCACATCAAAGGACGTGATCCTGGCATTGATCGCGCAGATAGGAACCGATGGCGCCACCGGACACGTGATCGAATACTCGGGCGAAGCCATTCGCGCTCTCTCCATGGAAGCGCGCATGACCATCTGCAACATGAGTATTGAAGCTGGAGCGCGCGCCGGCATGATTGCCGCCGACCAGATCACGTTCAACTATTTGCGCGGACGCCGTTACGCGCCCAAAGCCTGGGGAGAAGCTGAGGCCCACTGGAAGACGCTACACAGCGATCCCGGGGCAAAGTTCGACACCACGATTGAGATTGACGCCACGCGCATCGCGCCTTTTGTCACCTGGGGAACGAATCCGGGTATGGCCGCGCCGGTGACCGGTGTTGTCCCAGATCCGGACCGCGCCGCCAACGAGTCCGAACGCAACGGCATCCGGCGAGCTCTTGAATACATGGACCTGCGTCCGGGAATGCGGCTGGAAGAAATTCCCGTGGACCGCGTGTTCATTGGCTCGTGTACCAACGCGCGGCTTGAAGATCTGCGCGCGGCGGCGCAGGTGATCAAGGGTTACAAAATTTCTAAAGGGATCCAGGCCATGGTAGTGCCCGGCTCGCAGCAGGTCAAACGCGCGGCGGAGCAGGAAGGTTTGCACACGATCTTTCGCGACGCGGGCTTTGAGTGGCGCGAAGCGGGGTGCTCCATGTGCCTGGGTATGAATGCTGACCGCTTGCAACCGGGTGAGCGGTGCGCTTCCACCAGCAACCGGAACTTTGAAGGCCGCCAGGGCGCCGGCGGACGCACACACCTGATGAGTCCGGCGATGGCGGCAGCGGCGGCGGTGTCCGGGCACTTTGTGGACATACGAAAGTGGCAATACAAGACTTAGCCGTCCAGTGCGTATAGACCATAGTCATATCGATGTGGTCACAGAACAAAGTTAGGACCAATAAATGCAGAGTTTCACCGTACATACCGGACTGGTCGCACCACTGGAACGCGAAAATGTGGACACCGATCAGATCATCCCCAAACAGTTTCTCAAGCGCACGGAGCGCACCGGCTACGGCGAATGCTTGTTCTTCGATTGGCGCTTTGACGCGGCGGGCAGACCCAACCCGGCGTTCCCGCTGAACGCTCTGCAATATACCGGCGCAAGCATTCTGCTGACAGGGAAAAACTTTGGCTGCGGATCGTCGCGCGAACACGCCGTGTGGGCGCTGCGCGATTACGGATTCCGCGCGGTGATTGCTCCCAGCTTCGCGGACATCTTTTCCAGCAACTGCGTAAAGAACGGCCTGTTAACAGTCGCCCTGAAACCGGAGGAGATCAATACTTTGATGGCGCGGGCTTCCGCCGATCGCCTGAACCTGAAAGTTGATCTGGAAAAATGCGAAGTCTCAACCGCCGATGGTTTCACCGCGAAGTTTACGGTTGAGCCGTTTCGACGCATGTGCCTGTTGGAAGGCATGGACGAAATTGGCATGACGCTGAAACACGATGCGGAGATTTCGGCGTACGAGCGAAGGCAAAGGGTTTAGCCGCAGATTTGCAAACCATAAACCACAAAGGACACAAAGTTTCACGAAGGAAGGACTTACACAAAGCCCTTCGTGTTCCTTCGTGTCCTTTGTGGTTAAAAAGCTCTATGCGTCTTATTGCGGGATCACCGGCGTCACCACTCCTGTGCTGGTATCGCCCGTCATGCCCAGCGCCTGAATAGGCGCATTGCCAGAAGTCACGGTCATTCGCACCTTGACAGCACCCGCCGGGACTGGACCTGGGAACCAATCGGCTAGCACGTCACGCGTGATCTTCTTGCCAGCAGTTCCGCCAGCGGCAATACCCGGCAAGATAAAGTTGACTGGAGTTCCCACCGTAGCATTGCTGGCGTTCAGCAGCTCAATCTTGATCCCATCGTCAACTGCCGACGTATTCTGCAAAGAGAATCCCGTAAATGTGGTGCCGCCTGTCACCAGTGGAATGGTCGCCGTGAGATACGTCGTCTTGGACGCATACATGGGATGCACCTGCGCCACCAGCGTATTGGAACTGGCTGGCAGAACATCGTCCCCGCGGAGGTAGCTGTAGTAGTCAATCTGGGTGGTGGGATTGTTGGTGGTGTCGCGCACGCGGATGCGTTCGCCATCCAGTTGGAAAACCGGGCCGCCACCCGGGCAGGTTGCCGGAGCCGGTGTAGGCAGCACACCGTTGCATATCTTCACGTCAACTTCCGTGGCGCTGATCAACGTGATGTCCACCGGCAGAATATTGGTGTCTTCAATCGCCACGCGCGTGTTGGCCGTGAATCCGCTGCCGAAAATCTTAATAAGAGTACGGTCCGGCAAAGAACCGCCCGCCGGCACTACGTCAGTGACATAGGGCGTACCGACACCGCCGATGGTCAAAAAGCCAGGACCGGTCGGCGGAAAGAGTGTGTACGGTGCTTGCGAGGCGTCGAAGAAAGAGGAATTGGCTAGGTCGAAATTGGCGAAAAACTGCTGTCCTTGCGCTCCGCTGATCACAGGCATCGAAAGGGTCAACAACGGGTAGGCGGTGGTGTTTCCCAGAGTGGAGCCCAGATTCGGTCCAACGAGCTGCACGGAAATATTCGTACCATTGATCACCGCGATGCCTGCGGCCAGTCCAGCGGGATCATTGAGCGCCGCGCCGCGTACCGGGCCTACCGGTCCGGCAGGAACCTGGGGACGTGTGCTGCCGTGGCCAATCGGTTTGGGTTCGGTGGTGGAAAGCTGGTATTGATAAATACCACCGACAGGAACCGTGCTATCCAGGACTTTGAATTCGATCGCGCCAGAAGGCAACGGCGTTGGAGTGGGCACGGGTGTAGGAACAGGTGTAGGCGTGGGAGTTGGCGTTGGCGTGGAACCGACGGCGCCACCTGATCCGCCGCAACCGGCAAGCGCCAGCACAGCGGATAGCACCACGACAGAAAGACACGTTCTCCAGGCAAGCTGGGGTTGGCCTGCGCGACTAGCCATGGGGAAAACTCCTTGTCACCCGGTACTTTCTAATGTTTTGGGGTTGCAGTCCAGGCGGAACTCTAAACAAAAGCCTCAAGAGTCCTCATCACTATAGTGGCTTCCTGGCCTCCGAAAAATATAAGACCCATGCCCAGGGCTACCGGGTTTCCTGGAGGATGAGTGTCTCGCCGTTACTAACGTAAAAGCATATTTATCAATAGGTTGGATGCATCTCCATGGTCTCGCGATTCGTGCCTTTCGCGGCAATTTCACAATTTCTGCACTGCAACGTTCTGTTAACCTGTAAAAGCGATGGGCGAACCCACCTACCTTCTTTCTGTGCCCGGCTACAAACCCGGCAAAAAAGCCTTGCTGGTCTTTTTTGAGACCGACTGCCCCACCTGTCAACTGGCGTTGCCTTACCTTAATTCACTCGACTCGAACGCCGTGCAGGTACTTGGCCTCTCTCAAGATGATGAGACACACACCCGGGCCTTTGTGGAACAACTAAATCTCAAATACCCGGTCAACGTGGACCGCGGCCTGAAGCTGACGCGGGAGTTCGACCCGCAATCCGTACCCACCATGTACCTGCTGGATGAAAGCGGTCACGTGCAAAGTAGTCTGATCGGGCTGGACAAAGCGGCCATGAACACAATGGCTGCGGCCCTGGGACAGAAGACCATTGCTCCTCTCGACGACGGGACGCCGGCCTGGAAACCAGGATGCGGTTCGCGGCATTTGGAACCCGCGACTCAGGATGGACACAGCGGCGCCGGAGATGTAAGCGAGGAATCCGCGAACGGTCCGCTGCTGCGGCGCATCGCCGAACCCGCCAGCCGGATCACGCTGCGTGACGACGAAGATCCGTTCGAATACTGCATACAGAAATTTGGTGACGCGCTACCAGTCATCCCACCGACGGAAGCAAAAGTCTCTGCGATGGTGACGGCATCCGGACTCGCGGCGGAAAACGTGATAGCCCGCGTGCCTCCCGTATACGGCGAAGCTACAGTAGAAAAGATTGCCGCCAACGCTGTGATGGCCGGCTGCACACCGGAGATGATGCGCGTCCTGCTGCCGCTGGTACGGGCTGTTTGCGACGAAAACTTTAACGCCCACGGCGTCCAGGCCACCACGCATTTCGCCGCGCCCATCATCATCATCAACGGGCCGGTTCGGCAGGAATTGGGATTTTGGTGCAAGCAAAACGTCTTCAGCAACGTGGCCCGCGCTAACAGCACAGTTGGCCGCGCGCTACAGTTGATCCTGCTGAACCTGGGCGGCGGGCGTCCGGATGGCATTGATATGTCGGCGCTGGGCAACTCCGCGAAATTTTCCTGCTGCATTGCGGAAAACGAAGAAGAAAACCCCTGGGAACCGTTTCACGTGGACCGCGGATTGCAACGCGACCAAAGCGCGCTTAGCCTGTTTGCCGCGGAGCCTCCGCGCGGCGTGAGTGAACATACCGCCCAAAAAGGCGCTGTGGTGCTCAAAGCAGTTTGCCAGGCGCTGGCCACGGTATGGAGCTACCGCATCTGCATGAACCACGAAGCGATTGTTGTGTTGTGTCCGGAACACGCCAAGACGCTGGCGCGCGACGGCTTCACCAAACAACAAGTCCGGCAATTTCTTTTTGAAAATACCGGCGTGCCCAAGCGGCTCTACGCGGAAAAAGATACCGGCGAAGGCACGCAACTCGTCCCTTACTATCGCGAGATCATGATTCAGGGCGAGCCTTGTTACCAGAAATTCCGCTCGGCTGAATCGATTCACATCGTGGTCACCGGCGGGACGGCAGGAAAGTTTTCCGCTGTGCTGGGCAGCTGGGCTGTTGGACCAACAGGCAGTCAACTCGTCACATATCCAATTTCACCGAAGTAAAGAAACAGGAAAGTAGAGGTTGACTTATGCCGATCACTCTTGTTCATCCGGGTAACGAAAAAGTGGCCACCGCAGCCGCGCCGCCACCGCGACTTAGCACGCTGAGCGGAAAAAAAATCGGCCTGCTGGACATCAGCAAGCCGGGTGGCAGCCACTTCCTTGATCGCATGGAACAACTGTTGCGCCAAACTTACGGCGCTGCGGACGTTGTCCGCGTAAAGAAGCCCACATATACCAAGAATGCTCCGCAAGCGGTCATTGATCAGTTGCGTGGCATGGACGCAGTCATCGAAGGTTTGGCCGATTGAGGATCGTGCACAACGTGCAGTTTGCACGATACGGTCCGCCTAGAGAATCTTGGAATACCCGCTGTAGCCGTCGCGACCACGGAATTCATGGCGCCCGCGCGAATTCAAGCTGGAGCGCTGGGACGTCCGGGCTTTGACGCTATTTACGTTCAACATCCGATCCAGGACCAGACGCTGGAGCAGATTGCCGCGCGCGCGGATGCCGTGGCTGCGGAGATCGTGAAGCGACTAACCACAGCCGGGAAGTGACAAAAGTTTCAGCCCAGTGGCTGACAACCATGTTTTACCGCCAGGTTCTGGGTAGAATTGAGCCATCAGGAAAGCCCGCTGCACGGCAAGCAGCGGGTCTTCCGTTTAATGAGAACCAGTTTTTTGCGAGCGCCGCAGTCTTTTTAAAAGCGGAAAGGACCAACCAACGCGATGACTTCCACTTCTGCTTCCTCCGGCACCAAGACCCAAACCCAGACCGCGGCAACATCCGCGAAAAAGAAAATCGCGGTGCTGGGTTGCGGCAAGATGGGCACCATTTTGCTCCAGGGATTTTTGCAACACGGTCTGATCGCCAAAGGCGAAGCCGTGGCCACGGTGCAGCATGAAGAACATCGCCGCGAACTTTCGCGCGAGCTGGGCGGGGTGACCGTAACGACCGACAACCGCGCGGCCGTCCACGGAGCGCCGACCGTCCTGCTGGGCGTGAAGCCGCAAGCGTTGCCCGCATTGCTGGAAGAGATCACGCCAGAGCTTGCGCCGGACACGCTGATCATTTCGATTGCCGCGTCCACCACGACGGGATTCATTCAGGAAAAAATCGGCAAAGATGCGCATGTAGTCCGTGCCATGCCCAACACTCCGGCCATGGTCGGCGCGGCGATGACCGCGTTGTGTGCCGGACGCTCCGTCCGCAAAGAACATTTGGAAACCGTGAAGAAGCTGTTTGAAAGCGTGGGCCGCGCGGTGATCGTTGACGAAAAACACATGGACGCCATTACGGCGCTTTCCGGCAGCGGTCCGGCGTTCGCGTTTGTGATACTGGAATCCATGGCCGAAGCCGGTGTAAGTGTGGGACTGCCGCGCGAACTGGCGACAACTCTTGCCGCGCAGACTTTGTTTGGCGCGTCCAAGCTGGCGCTGGAAACCGGACACCATCCTGCGCTGCTCAAAGACGCTGTAACCACGCCCGCTGGATGCACCATTGAAGGCCTGATCGAGCTGGAAAAAGGCGGCCTGCGTGTGACACTGATGAACGCCATCATCAAGACGACGATTCGGGCCAGGGAGTTGATGAACAGCTAAAACAATCGGGTGATCTGATGATCGCGAGTGATCCGGTGATCGGGAAACCAATCCCACCGTGGAGACGCGGAGGCACGGAGAAGACCTGGGCAGCGCAACGTTTCCGCAATTTTCAATTTTGGCAATTCCGGCGATTTTGGCAATTCTGCAAGGAGTTAGCTATCCTGCATACCTCCCACCCTTTCCCTTGCCCAACCGTCCATCCTTATATATAGTAATGACCTGATGTTTACTCCTGTCGCCAACATGGCCATGTGCTGTCACACCATGGCTATGCGTGTGTTCACACAAAGGCAGACAGGTTCATAAGCAAAGATTCATTCAGCAATTTTTGAACCCGCTGCCTCAGGGCAAGCGGGTTTTGTGCTTTTGGGCCGGAAGAATCGGACTAAAGCAAGCTAGCAGACAGCGCAGCCGACGAGACATACCTGAGAGCAGCAGAAAACCGAGAGAAGATAAAAAGATCATGAGCAATCAAGCCAGCACCAAGCCGAAACCGACGCAATTCTACGAACTGCGATGTCGCGAATGCCATACGCCGTGGGGCAACCAGCCGATTTCCTTCTGCCAGAAATGTTTCGCTCCGCTGGAAGTAGTGTACGACTGGGCGAGCATCAAGCCGCTAATCAGTCGCGACGAAATTGCCCGCCGCGGCACCACGCTGTGGCGCTACAAGGAACTGCTTCCGCTTCCCGATGAATACGACGCTTCGCTTCCAGTGGGCTTCACGCCCCTGGTAAAAGCCGCGAACCTGGGTGACGCTCTTCCCGGCGGCAGCGCGCGCAACAAATCGTTGTACCTAAAAAATGACGCTTCCTGTTTCCCCACGTTGAGCTTCAAGGACCGCGTGGTGGCCGTGGCTCTGGCGCAGGCGCGCAACTTCGGGTTTGAAGTCGTCAGTTGCTCTTCCACCGGCAACCTGGCGAACGCCGTTGCGGCGCAAGCCGCGCGCGGCGGATTCAAAGCCTGCGTGTTCATCCCGTCTGATCTGGAGTCCGCCAAAGTCTTGGGCACGGAGGTCTACGGCGCGCAGATCGTCCGCATTGCCGGCAATTATGACCACGTGAATCGCCTGTGCTCGCAGATCGCGGACAAACACCGCTGGGGATTTGTGAACGTAAACCTGCGGCCATACTATGCCGAAGGCTCGAAGACCGTAGGTTATGAAATTGCCGAACAACTCGGCTGGCGCCTGCCGGACAACGTTGTCGTCCCCATGGCCGGCGGGTCTTTGATTACGAAAATCTACAAGGCGTTCAAAGAACTGGTAGAACTGGGCCTGGTGGAAGCCAAGAACGTCAAGTTCTTTGGCGCGCAAGCCACCGGCTGCAGCCCAATCAGTACTGCCGTTAAAGCCGGACGCAACGAGATCCAGCCGCAGAAGCCGGCAACAATTGCGCGCTCGCTGGCCATCGGCAACCCGGCGGACGGATTCTACGCGGCCCGCACTATCGCCAGCACCGGCGGCTGGGCGGAAGACGCAAGCGATCCGGAAATTGTGGACGGCATCGCTCTGCTGGCCGAAACCGAAGGCATCTTCACGGAGACCGCGGGCGGCGTGACCGTGGCTTCCGCGCGCAAGCTCTACGCGCAAGGCCGCATCAAGCCGGAGGAAACTACCGTGCTCTGCATCACCGGCAACGGACTCAAGACCACCGACGCACTCGTCGGACGTTATGAAGCTTCCGAGCCCATCGCGCCAAAACTGGCGGCGCTTGAAGAATATCTTGAACAAAAACTGGTTGGCGTCTATGAAGCGTTTGGCGAAGCCCGCGCCGGAGCGCGTGGAGGTGTGCTGTGAGCGTTACCGTTTCAATTCCGTCGGCCTTCCGGCGGCACACAGAAGGCCTGGATCGCTTTGATGCATCCGCGGCGAACATTAATGAACTCCTGGACGTTCTGGGCAATCGCTTCCCTGAACTCAAGCCGCACCTGCGCGATGAGCAAGGCAACGTCCGGCGCTTTCTGAATATTTACGTCAACGACGAAGACATCCGTTTTCTGGACAAGGACTACAAGTTCGCCGAAGGCGATGACGTAACGCTAGTGCCATCAATTGCAGGGGGGTAGGGCGAGTATCGCTTACTGATTCGGCGGATTTACGGGTCGGATTGGAGCCACTTCGCTTCTAGCCTCTGTCATACTGAGCGCCGCTCGAGCGCGCCATGCAATGCGAGAGCAAGTCGAAGTATCCCGAGAATGTTTGATCGACGATGAAGATTCAGGGAGTTTCACCGAATCTTCCTGACGAAACAAGCCTTGGGCGCGACTGGATGGTGAGAACTCCCCGCTGCAGTATCGTCGAGGAAACATCCTCGGGATCTTTCGACTTCGCTCCGCCTGCTAACGTAGCGTCGCTACGCTCAAGATGACAGGGGGCAACGATTGGCATTGGTGTTCATAGGCCCGAATGCCTTCCGCAAAACGCTGCGCGGATGCGGAGCGTAAGAATCTACGCCAGCAACTCCAGGCGCTTCACGTCGCTTCGGTTTTCGTCTGATTCCGCCAGTACTGGCGGAAGAAATTCACGCGCATCAATTCCTTGCTCGCCCGGCACGCGTCGCGCGACTTCGCCCACAATCAAAATGGCCGGCGCGGCCACGCCACCGGCAAACGGCAAATCCAGTAAAGACATGAAGCATGTTTTCTGGTTGGCGCGCCCTGCGCTGGAGATCAGGACCACGGGCGCGTTGCAATCCACGCCGGCTTCCATCAATTCGCGCGCTGTCTTGTTGTAGTCCGGTCCCGGCATGTAGACGGCAAAAGTTGTGCGCTGGGGATCAAGCCCCGGGGTTCGGAGCTTGTCGCCACGGATGTTGTGTCCGGTAACGATCGCCAGCGCTGACGCCGAGTTGCGATCGGTGAGCGTGATGCCCGCCGTGGAAGCCGCCGCCGATGCCGCCGTAACGCCCGGCACGATTTCATAGGCTACGCAGGCCTTGCGCAGCGCGTCGAGTTCTTCACCCAGTCGTCCGAAAACCGCAGGATCACCGGACTTGAGACGCACCACGGCCTTGCCCCGGCGCGCGTGCCAGATCATGAGAGCGTTAATCTGGGCTTGGTTGATTTGACCCTGACTGTTCGTCCGGTTGCCGCAACGTTTGCCAACGTTCACAATTCTGGCATCAGGCGCGGCTAGGGCGAGAATCTCCGGGGTCACCAGATCGTCATGCAAAACGACCTGGGCCGCGCGTAACACTGCTGCGGCCCGCACCGTGAGCAAATCAGCCGAGCCTGGCCCGGCGCCTACGAGATGGACTTTCCCCGGCACTTAGTCGTGCTTCTCTCCAGCGCTTTCGCGCTTGTTTTCTTCGAGCATCCACGCACTTTTCTTTCTAACGAGAACTTAGGCGCTCTTCATTTTTCGGGGAACGCTCACGCGGCCACCTTCATATGAAACGCTACGCGCTTTTGCGAGAAGTGCGCTCTTCGTCCAGCCACTGTTCCACGGCCGAAAGAATGCGGCCACCAGTTGGTCCACACCGCCGATCATGTGCAGACCTTCGTGCTGGTGCTCTTTCAATGCTTCGCGAATCTTGGTTTCCAATGGGGTTGCTTTCAGACTCATGTTCACCTCTCGTTTCGGTTCACGTACTTTAGTTGGTTCACTCACTAACAAAAGACTTCGGCCTGCATAGTGCAATCAGATGCAGCAACTGCTTGCGGCGTTCGCCAGCCGGGAGTACATGGCGGAGGGTTGTCCGTATGCGCCCCAGCCACTCGGCGAATGGGCCAAACTCCGGCCCGTACTGCCGTTCCAAATTTTTTCGCACTTGCTGGGCCAGCGCCGGACTTTGTCCGCCGGTGGAAATGGCGATCTGAAACTCACCGCGGCTAACCACGGATGGCGTGTAGTAATCGCAGTATGCGGGATCATCCACGGCATTGCCCAAAGCGCCGGCTTGCTGCGCGTCTTGATAGACTGCCCGATTTACGGCTTCCAATTCTGTGGCGCCGATCACCAGGAAAAAGTGACGCGCCATGCCAGCCTGGTACTCGGTTTCTTTGTGCTTGAGTAGGCCTTGCGCTGCCCACTGGGCGATGCGCGGCGAGATGCGCGGCGAAACAACGGTCACGTCCGTGGCCGAGCGCAACACGCCTTCCAGCTTTTCTTCGCCGATGTTTCCGCCGCCGACAACCAATACCTTGCGGCCTTCGAGTTTGAGAAAAATCGGATAGAGGGCCATGTTTGTTTTTATCCTTCCGCTCCGTGGGGTACGCGACCCGGAGCTGCATCGCGCGCCACGGGAGCAACCGTTTCGCCCGCGAGGAACGTCCGAAGCTCCGCGTCCGAATGCCGCAAAAAAAACTTGCGCAGATTTTCGTTGGCTTCGCGCCGGACAAGATATTCGCGCAGCAAGCGCTCAATGGCGTCTGGGGCTTCCGTGGCCACGCAGCGGTAACCGACCGGCCTGCCAAACGCCGCGTATTCACCGACGGCGCCGCCCAGGCAGAAGTAGTAGGCGTCCTGCATGCGGCCATCGACTTTTAACTTCTTGCCTTCCAGACCGATGTCCGCGATGCGATGCTGCCCGCAGCTGTTGGGGCAACCGGTTACGTTGATCTTGAGCGGCTGGTCGAATTCCGGGAGACGTTCTTCCAGTTCGTCCACGAGCCAGCGCGTGTAGGACTTGGTTTCCGTGATGGCCAGCTTGCAGAACTCCGTTCCGGTGCAAGCCACCGCGCCGCGCCAGAACGGCGAAGCTGTAACGTGAAGTCCGGCGTTTTCCAGGCCCTGAACCACGGCTTGCGTTCTTGCCTGAGGCACGTTCACGATCACCAGGTTCTGCGCGATGGTAGCGCGCAGGTCGCCGGAACCGTATTGCTCGGCGAGATCGGCGGCGGCACGCAGTTGCTCCGGCGAGATGCGACCGCGCAACACAGCAGCGCCAACGTAAAAAAGCCCCGGCAGTTTTTGCGGATGGACGCCGGCATGATCGCGAAATACATCTGCCGGAATTTCTTCCGGCACGCCCGGCGCGAGTTTGAATCCCAGCCGGCGCTCAACTTCGGCGAGAAAGCTTTCCGCCGTCCAGCCGTGTTGCAGGAAAAGAAATTTCAGACGGGCGCGTTCGCGATTTTGGCGCAATGGCTCCGCGTTGCGAAAAATCTCGCTGATGGCTTTGGTCACCGGCAACATCTGTTCCCAGGCGACAAAAGCGTTCAGGCGCACGGCGAGGTGCGGATCAGTGGAAAGGCCGCCGACGACGCGGACGGAAAAGCCGATTTCCTTTTTGCCACCCTCGTCCTCACCACGAACTTCGCGTACGGCCGGAGTGAAAGCCAGATCGTTGATTTCTGGATAAGAGCACCAGTCGCGGCAACCGCTCACGCTGATTTTGTACTTGCGCGGAAAGTTGTAATAATCCGCGCTGCCGACCAACAGCTTTTCCATCTGGGCCACAAGTGGCGAGGCGTCACAGATTTCGTGCGCGTCCAAACCAGCCAGCGGGCAGCCAGTGATGTTGCGAGTAACATCACCGCATGTGGCAAGCGAAGTTAGACCCACGGCATCCAGTTGCTCCAAAACGTCCGGCAGATCCTGCACGGTGATCCAATGGAGCTGAATGTTCTGACGCACCGTGATGTCCGCGGAACCGCGCGCGTATTTTTCTGACAATTCGGCGATCGTACGCAACTGGCGGGCACTGACGATCCCGTTACCTAGACGTATGCGCAGCATGAGGAAAGGCAGGGCTTTGCCTTCACCGTTGGCACCGCCGAGAACACCAGCGCCATCACCTTGCGTGTACACGCCCCACCAGCGGAAGTACGTCTTGATCCAGGCTTCAGGAACTTCGGTGAAGCCTCCGCGCGCAAAGCTCCGGATTTCTTCCAGACACTCCCAGGGATTTTTTTCGCGCTTGAGCCGCTCGGCCTTCTGCGCCTTGCTTTCCTTCACTACAGTACCGGGTGTGCCGATGGCCTGTGTGACCGTTGCTTGTGATCCGTTTATTTCCAAACCCATGGTTCCCACTTTCTCGAACGCTTGCCTGGTTTCTCCCAAAAAAGCAAAAGGCCCATCACCTTGTCTGGCGATGGGCCCTTCCTAAAGTTGAATAATGGCTTTTTAGGTAGCGGCTTCATTGGCCAGAGACACGAGTGTCGCCTTACAGCAACACATACACATGTCCTGGCAAAGAATCCGCATGAATCCAAGCTAACCGCGAACGAAAAAGTGTCAAGGCGGAACTTGCCCGGCAACACTTACATTCACTTGCTTTGGCGAATATTCATTAATGAGTTTTTGCGACTCCCACGCCACTTGTTGCATCGCCAGATCGGGTTGTTTGCGGCGATGCGCTGTTCCTGGTTTTGATTACCGCTTGTATCGGCTCAAGGAACCGGCTGTATTTAGCCAAGGTGACTTGATCGTTGGAAGCGAGTGCGGCTTGCACGGCTTTTTGCGTTGCCGGACTGACAATTTCAAGCCTTCCAACAAAAACGCGAACCGTCTGCGCCGGAGATGGCGCGATCGTCAGAGGCAGAATGCTGTCCACGAAGGATGGCGGCACAATGTAAAACAAGCGGGAGCCTTCTTCAAACCACGTGCTGCGCCAAGTCTCAAGCATGGCATGCGCTTCGTCAGGATAAAGGCCGTTTTCAACCAGGATACTCTCCAGGTCGGCATAGAGCGATTCGACGGAGGAAGTCAGTTCTGGAAAATCCAGCAGGGTGGTCTCCTGAAGCGGACGTGACAGGCGATAGCCAACTTTATCTCCACGGCGCTCGAACAGGATGGCTGCCGGAATCTCTGCCTTGATCAATGGTTTGACCAACAACCTGCCCTGAGGATCGATCTGGGCCGCGACCGGAACCCGCATCGCGGACACTCCACGATAGAAGAGGAATTTCTCATGCTGGTCACCCTTGGAACTGTTCACGCGGAGCGGCGTAGCTGAAGTTGCGCGGGCGGCATAGTAGTGATTATCACTGTCGCTGGTTTCGCGCAGGAAAGTGGCGGGGCCGGGCTCCAGGGAAACAGATTTCCATGCAAGAGTGGCGTTGCCCGTTCCAGAAAGCGTTCCGCCAGTCCATGCGGTATTCGGAGTAACGCGGGCGTGCGGGTACCATTCCGTGAAGAGTCCGTTGGCAAACGCCACTTGCACGGATACCGTCATGCTTCGCGGCGAGTAGAAATAAAGGACCGGCGTTTCCATCCGTACCGTGCCCCGTAAACTTACCTTGAACCCTTCGGTCCGAAAATGTTCAACGAACCCAGGCAGATTCGGTCCGCTGAGCGGCGACCACTCAACGGCCAACCCGTCAACGCCGGCGACGGAAGTAAACGTACCCCATTCGTGGACCGTGAGTGCGGGATCAACTATCCGCGATTGGGCGTTCCCACACTGTGCCAGCAGCCCCGAGAGGATGATCACCAGCGTCACGAAACGTAATACGAAACGAAATGAAAAATGAAGAAGGTGATTGTGCTGGGAAGTGTTCATGTTCGCTACCGCCTTTTCCAAAAGCCTTTCGCTTTTCGAACAAGGACGCGCCATCTGCGCAAACTGTTAGCGAGCGAAGGCGATTCGCCGATTTTGGTTTGGTTGAAGCGGGCAAGTTATTAGGACGGCTTAATCTCCAGCGAGAAATGGCAGCCCGGGCGAAGCCCTGTGGGCGAAAAAAACGCGGCTATTACGCTAGCTACAAATCCATCTAACAGCATGAAAACTCAAGGGAATCGCGCATGCACGAAGGAGTTACCTCGGTTCGCGTCGTCCACGCTTTTCCTTGACTCCATCGCACAGCAAAGCTATAGTTCAGGCTAGATGCACCGGAATCAGAACATCGCGATGGCCAAGACATGCATGTGCACAACAGGCACAGGCACAACTACATCCATGCGATTTTCTGGCGAGCCGGTGAGATAAGAACTAAGCAGCAATCATAAAGTTCCTTAACCCACTCGCCCAATCAAGCGAGTGGGTTTTTCGCTTTTATGCGGTGAGGATTTGGAGACATCCCCGGGGATGAATGGCGTAAGTCCTTATTTTTCGGGGATGACCGGGGTAGGGGTACAAATAGGCATGAGCAAAATTGATCACAGCTTTGACAGCAGCGCCGTTCGCGACACTGGTTACGGATGGCGCGCGGTAGTCCCGGCGACTTCAGCTAATCTGGGCTGCGCGTTTGACTGCGGAGGACTCGCGCTCAAGCTGTACCTGAAAGCCCTGTTCGTCCCCGGTGAAGGCGAGCAGCTGGCTCTGGAATACAAAGGCGTGACCCCGGACCGTTTCCCCACCGACGACTCCAACCTGATCCTACATGCTTTGCGTTTTGCGGCAGCCGAACTTGACGTGCCTCCTCCCGCCGGAAAAGTCTTTGTCGAAAGTGAAATCCCTATCAGCGTTGGACTGGGCAGCAGCGCTGCCGCGGTGATCGCCGGCCTGCTTCTGGGCGCACGCTACTCCGGAAAAGACGCCCCGGCGGAAGACATACTGCGTTGGGCGGAAAAGATTGAAGGCCATATCGACAACGCGGCAGCCGCATATCACGGCGGACTGGTGCTGGCCCTGTCCAACAACGTGGAAAAAGTGCACTCGCTGAAAACGGATTTCCCGGAGAGCATCCGCCTGGTGGTGGTAAGTCCATCAGTAACTGTGCCCACGCACGAAGCACGACAGGTGCTGCCCAAGGCTTATGAACGAGCGGACGTCCTGCACACGCTGCAACGCACCGCGCTGTTGGCCGCAACCTGCTTCTCCGGATATTTCGATCTCTTCCCTGAACTCTTCCATGACAAATTGCACCAGCCGTACCGGCAAAAACTGGTTCCCGGTATTGAGCGCTGCCTGAAATACCGGCGTGAAGGCTTGTTGGGAGTGGCCATCAGCGGATCAGGCTCGTCAGTAATTGCGTTCGTGACGAAGCACGACGAACAGATCGCGGAAGATTTGCAGGAACTTTTCAATCTGGAAGGCGTGCAGACGGAAGCACGATCTACTTCAGCCGACAATCACGGCGCATGGGTGACACGCGAACCGGTGGAAGCAAACAGAACGTAAAGCTTCGGCAGTTAGAAATTCAAGACAAGGAAGCTGAGAGTTTTTTGCAAGTCAGGGAGCATGGCATGAGCAGCAGACGCTTGATCGTGATGAAATTTGGGGGCACGTCCGTGGGCAACGCGGAACGTATCCGCCAGTGTGCGCAGATTGTGAGTCAGGCGGCGCAGCAGGACCGCATTGTGGTGGTGGTATCCGCCATGGCCGGTATCACAGATCTGATCTTCAAGACTATTGATGCCGCGCGGCAGGGCGACGCCGCTTCTACTGAGACGAACCTGAAAAAGTTTGAGGCGCTGCACCGCGAGTTGATGGCCGAGTTGTTTGGCGCTTCCGCGCCCGCCGCTGTTGAGTTTCTGGCACAGGTAGTTGCCCAGTTACAGAAATCAAGCGGCGCGTTGCTTGCATTGCGGACGGACATCTCTGCACAGACCGCCGACTCGCTGGTCGCACTGGGTGAACGCATCACAGCTTGGGCATTAGCGAATTACCTTCAACAATCTGGCAGTCCGGCCGAATTTGTGGCCGCGGAAAAAGTAATCGCCACGGACGGCAACTTTGGCAACGCCGCTCCGGACATGGAAGGCACGCGAGCCAACTGCCAGTCCGAATTACTGCCGATCCTGGATCGCGGCGCTTCGCCCATCGTGGCAGGTTACAGCGGCGCTGCTCCTGGCGGCCAAACCACCACGCTGGGACGCGGCGGTTCAGATTATTCGGCTACGATCATCGGCGCGGCGGCCGGAGCCGACGAAGTCTGGATATGGACTGATGTTGACGGCGTCCTAACGGCCGATCCGCGCATTTGTCCGGACGCCACTACACTGCCGGAAATCACTTTTCCTGAAGCTATCGAGCTCGCGTATTACGGCGCCAAAGTTATCCATCCCAAAGCGTCTTATCCCGCGGCGGACGCCGGCTTCCCGGTGTGGATCAAGAATTCGTTTCGCCCGGAAGTCCAAGGCACCAAAATCACCAATGACGCAACACCCTGGAATTCTCCGGTCAAGTCCGTGACGTGCGTGAAGAACGCAACGCTCATCACCATGGTCACCCGACGCGACGTGCATCCGGTAGATCTTTGGGGACGGCTGTTCCTGCGGCTTGGGCAGGAACAGGTTGAAGTACTGTTTGCCACGCAGTCTTCTCCGGAACATGCGCTTGGTCTAGTGTTGCGCAAAGAAGACAGCGCGCGAGTGCTCAAACTGATCAACACCACGTTCCGCATCGAACTGGCGCAAGGCGTGTTGTTGCCGGTGGAGGTGAACAACGAAATTGCCGTGGTGGCCGTGCTGGGCGAATCCATGAAAGGCACCTGCGGCATTCTGGGACGCGTGTTTTCTGCCGTGGCCCGCGAAGAAGTAAGCGTGATTGCCGTGGCCCAGGGCGCCAGCGAGTTGAGCATATGCTTTGCCGTACCTGCTCCGGCAGCTTCGCAGGTGGTGCGCGCGGTGCATAATGAGTTTTGCGGCAAGGCGGATTTCTCAGTGCCGGTATGCCTGCGTCCCACGGCAGCGGCCGCTTCAGGAGCGCGATGAAAACTACGTTACCGAATCCGGCTGGGATTATTTCGTCCGCGGGAGCGCATGCACTGCGTTGCGTTCATTGCGGCGTGGTGCAGGCCACCACGGACCGAATGTTCCGCTGCCACGAATGTTCCGAACTTGTGGAAGTGATCTATCCCGAGTGGTCCGGCGCCGGACGCGAATTCGGCCTTCGCTTGAAAGAAATTTGGCGGGAACGCAAAGCTTCCACTCTTCCTGAAGATCAGAGCGGAGTTTGGCGCTTCCGTGAACTTCTTCCGCAGGTGGACGGCAAACACATCGTCACCATGTGCGAAGGAAATACGCCGTTGCTGCGGCTCACGGCCGCGGCCCGAGCGCTTGGGCTGCCTAACCTGATGGTCAAGCACCAAGGCATGAATCCAACAGGATCATTTAAAGATACAGGCATCTCCGCGGCCATCAGCGTGGCACGCTCACAAGGCTTTTCGATTGTCTGTTGCGCTTCCACGGGAAACACGTCGGCATCTGTAGCAGCGTACGCGGCTCGCGCGGGGATCAAGAGCATCGTTCTGCTGCCCGCCGGACAAGTCACTTCCGGCAAATTGGCGCAAGCGCTGGAATATGGCGCACACGTCCTTCAACTTCACACGGATTTTGATGGCTGCCTTACGGTGCTGCATGAAGTGGTGAACAAGTTTCCTGCTTACCTTTTGAACTCGCTCAACCCGTATCGACTGGAAGGACAAAAGACCGTTGCGTTCGAGATGATGGAGCAACTGGACTGGCAAGCGCCGGATCACGTGATCGTCCCTGGCGGCAACTTGGCCAACAGCTCGGCGCTGGGCAAAGGATTTCTTGAGCTGCAGCAGCTTGGACTCATCCGTTCGCTGCCGAAGATTTCCATCATCCAGGCCGCGGGCGCAAATCCTCTTGTCCGCACCATGCGCGAGAACGGTGGAACGGAACTCATCCGCGTGAACGCGGAGACGCGCGCCACGGCCATCCGCATTGGCAACCCAGCATCGTGGCGCAAAGCGGCAACGATCCTGAAGACCACCGGCGGCGCGTGCGAAGACGTAACGGAAAAAGAAATTGCGCAAGCTAAAGCTGAGTTGGGCGCGGAAGGCGTGGGATGTGAACCGGCGTCGGCGGCAACATTGGCAGGGCTGAAGAAACTCGTCCATGCAGGCTTTGTGAAGGCCGGGGAAAGCGCAGTGCTCGTACTCACCGGACACATGCTTAAGGACGTGGACTACATGCTGAGCGACCAGGTCAAGCGCGTTTACGGTCCCATGGACGCAGCTCCGGCCACGGTGATCAAGACATTGGAGACCATCTATGCGGGGAACTGAAATCTCAGCCGAGCCCAAAGCGGTGGCGGTCACGCCGGAGAGCGGCAAGCAGGTGCGCGTGGGCATCGTCGGCTACGGAACGGTGGGCCGCGCTACAGCGGAAATTCTTGCGGGCAACGCCGCTGACATTCGCCGCCGCATGGACGGAGTCTCAGTGGTCGTCACGCGCATCAGCCGCAAAACGCCGCGCGGATCGGAGACCGGACCGAACGGTGTTGCGGTCGTCGCCGACTGGCGGCAAGTAGTCACGGCGGATGACGTGGACATCGTCGTCGAAGCGGTCGGCGGGACAACGACTGCGTATGAAGTTGTCCGCGCCGCGCTGGAACATGGCAAGGCCGTGGTGACCGCCAACAAAGCTCTCATCGCTAAGCATGGCGAAGAACTGTTTGCGCTGGCCCGCGAACGCAACCTGCCCATCGGCATTGAAGCCAGCGTGGCCGGCGGCGTGCCGGTGATCCGCGCAATTTCTGAAGCGCTGGCCGCGGACCGCGTTACCGCGATCTACGGCATCGTGAACGGAACGTGCAATTACATCCTGACGCAGATGGAACTGCGTGGCCTGGATTTTGCCGCGGCGCTGGAACAAGCCCAAGCCGCCGGATTTGCCGAAGCCGAAGCCAGCCTGGATATTGACGGCTGGGACTCACGCGATAAGATCGCGATCCTGGCGCGCATCGCTTTCGGGCTGAGCGTGAATCCGCAGGACATTCCTGTTTCTGGTATCCGGCAGATTTCCGCCACGGACTTGCACTATGCACACCGGATGAATTCAACCATTCGTCTGGTGGCGTCAGCTGAGTTGACGAAAGACGGAGTCCACATAGCCGTGCAGCCGTGGCTGGAGCCGCGCGATTCCATGCTGGCTAAAGTTGACGGCGCCAACAATGCAATCTTCATCGCCGGCGAGCGCGTTGGCACACAAATGCTTTATGGACGTGGCGCCGGCGGCGACGCCACCGGCACGGCTGTACTCTCAGACGTGTTGCAGATCGCGCAACAGATTGCCAAAGGGCAGTCGGCTCCCTCTGCGATTGCCGGATTCCATAACGCCAAGCCGTTGCGCTTTTCTCCGCGCCAGCAGCCGATGTGCTGGTTCCTGCGGCTCGCCGTGAATGACGCTCCGGGAATTCTGGCGAAAACGGCGCAGGCCATTGCGGATGAGGGCATCAACATTGATTCGGTGATCCAGGAACCCAACATGCGCAAAGACCGCTTGTCGTTCGTGATCACTCTGGAACCAACGGACCAAGCCCGCGTGCTGCGCGCCGTCAAGAATATCGATGGCTTTGAATTTATGCGCGAACCTGTGCTGCTGCTGCCGATGATTTCATCGGTGGAAGAGCATGTTTAGCGATTGCGTCACACTTACGATCGATCAGGGCAACGGTTCAGGTTCCGCCACGCCGTCAGCTCGCGGGTCTGATCCGGCAAAGTTCATTCCAGTTTTTGCGTTGTGCATCACGGCCTGTCCGCGTCCCATCAGCGAAGTGTATTCCTTGCGGACGATCAGATTGTGGCCCTTGGCGCGGAGAGCGTCGAGCACATCGGGCTTCACGCGGGACTCAATCACAATGTCACAGGTCACGGTGTTTCCGGCAACGGTGAACCGCGGCGCTTCCAAAGCTCCTTGCAGGTTCATGTTGTAGTCCACGAAGTTGGAAACAAATTGCGCATGCGCCAGAGGCTGATTGGCTCCGCCCATGATGCCAAAACCAATGCGGACGTCACCGCGCGCCATAAACGCAGGAATAATGGTATGGAAAGGACGCTTGCGCGGCTCCAGCACGTTAGGATGGTTCGCTTCCAGAGTAAAAAGAGCGCCGCGGTTTTGCAGAACAAAGCCCATGCCTTTTACCACGACTCCCGAACCGAACGCCGAATAGTTACTCTGGATCAAAGACGCGATATTGCCTTCCTTGTCTACAACCGCAAGATAGGTCGTATCACTCGTAGCAGGACTTCCCGTCCCCGGATTGCAGTTCGCCACGTCGGGACTTATCTGTGCAGCGCGTTGTGCGGCAAACTCTTTGTTCAGCAGGCCGTGCACTGGAACTTTCGCGAATCGCGGATCGGCATTGAAGCGATACAGATCGGCGTAGGCCAGCTTCATGGCTTCAATTTTCTTGTGCAGTTCAACTGTCCCCTGTGGGCCGGCGTTGTCTGGCGAAAATGTTTCCATGATGTTGAGCATCTCCAGCGCGGCCATGCCCTGGCCGTTGGGAGGAAGTTCGTAAACCGTCCAGCCACGATAGTCGGTGGAAATTGGCTCAACCCATTCGGACGAGAATTCGGCGAGGTCGTCCAGCCGCATTGTTCCACCCAAGGCGGACGAAGTATTCACGATGGCCTGGGCGATCTCGCCTTTGTAAAACACATCGCGGCCTTGCTGGGCGATTAGACGAAGCGCCTTGCCAACGTCCGGGTTCGCAAACTTTGCGCCAATCTCAGGAGATTTGCCGCCGGGCAGAAACACGCGACGCGCTTCGTCCGTCTTCTGCATCTTGGCTTCGCCATCTACCCAATAGTCATGGATGATTTCCGGCACTGCATAACCATGGTCGGCGTGGTAGATTGCGGCGCTGAACAAATCTTTCCATGCGAGCCGGCCAAACTTCTTGTGGGCCTGGCTCCATCCATCCACCGTTCCGGGAACGGTCACGCTATGGATGCCTTCACGCGGCATGATCTTAAAACCTTCCCGCGCGGCGTAAGCAACGGTGAGTTTCTTCGGCGCCCACCCGCTGGCGTTCAGGCCGTAGAGCTTGCCGGCTTTGGCGTCCCAATAGATCAGGAAGAGATCGCCGCCGATGCCGTTCATCATCGGCTCGGTCACGCCCAGCGTGGCGTTCGCGGCGATGGCCGCGTCCATGGCCGATCCGCCTTTGGCCAGCACCTGCGCGCCGGCTTGCGACGCCAGATAGTGACTCGTCGCCACAATGCCGCGGTCCGTCATCACGACGGAGCGTCCGTAAGCGCGGTCCTGGCAGTAGATGTTCACAGTAGTTCCCAGAAAACAGGCAAGCAGAAGAAGAGAGCGCAGCATCCGCACCTCAGTTCACAACCAGACTCAGTTCAAAACCAGATTCAGTTCACACCAGCAGCGCAGATTATAGTTCGCCGGACCATTGCTACGGATGAGATTCTTGTTTCTTCCAGTTGAACCGCCGGCCGATGATGGCTTTCACGATCAAGTGGTCGGTGGATCGCGTCACGCCCCAGCCAACGCCGAAATTGACTTCCCATTCGGGTGAAAGGTTGAGGTCAATAGACGGGAAAAACTGTTGTTGCTGGTCCGCCAGCGGATCAAAAGTGGTGGCCGGACCAACCGCTCCGTAATATTCCAGGCCGCCAGTTATTTTTTTGGAAAAATCGTAAGACACCTTGGCGTTCGGCGAAAACTCAAAGCCCTTGCTCACGTTGCCGCCATGCAGCGACTTGTCGAATACCGGATTGAAGGCCAAGTACCAACGCCCGGCTTTCTTATCGATGATCGGACGCATCTCCCACGTCCATGTGTCTTCAGAAAACTTGCGCCGCTGATAGCCAACTTCGTTGGAGATACTCAGGCCCACCGGCCAGTGCCATTTTTCCGGTATACGAAACCGCGGCCGGATATGGTCGCCTACCCAATCCCATCCATCACCGGAACGGGCGCTGGTAAAAATGTAAAAGCCAGTTTCAAACCAGTCGTTGAAGCCCTGAGTGATCTCGATGGTTTCATGGATCGCATGGTTGGTGGGCGCCACACCGTTGACGGTCGTTTTGCTGCCCTGGATGGTGAAGTTGGTATGGAATTCAACCATGGTGGAGTGGGGCTCCACCGTGTCCGCGCCGTATACCTGTATTTCGTAGTTGTCCTGGGCCTGGGATGAAACGCCTGCCGCCAGCACCGCGCACACCAGCAGAGATGAACGAAACATACTGCTATTCAATCACACCGCGGGCGATTCCCAAACTTCCGGCGAAAATGAGTCAATTGGCATCCGGCGCCTGCGGCCACCAATAAAGAAGGCCGCTGTTTTCAGCGACCTTCTTTATACCTTTATTTTTGCCTTGCTTCAGCTTACGCTGCTTTCATGGCTCTTTTGCGTTCGGCCCAGCGCTTTTTCATCATTTCAGAAATGCGCCTTTTTGCAGCAGCACTCAACCGGCGGCGGCCACGGCGTCCTTTTACTACAGGCCCGGCCCCGCGGCGACCACTCATGGATCCCTTCAGAGCAGAGATCGCCTGCTCCAAACGGTCCCGTTCTGCTTCCAACTCCGAAAGAATCTGTTGCGTATCCATATAGCTCCTTCCGGGTGCAATGCTAACAGTGAAAAGTGCGCTGTGGCAAGATGAATCCAACCTCTGCGCGGATTTTTCCCTATCCAAGTCTCTTTCCGCGTTCCTGCCCATGCACGCTAGCCCAACCTACCATCTACCTCAATGTATAGACTTGGATAGATAGTATTAAGCTGAAAGTATCGCCAGCTTATTCTGTTAACTCTAAGGGTTGTTTGAACTAAGGATGTTATCTACAAATCAGCTTCACCTATGTTTGCGCCAGCGCGCCTACGCGCTGCACCACTGACAACCGCATAATCGAACGCTTAAGAAACGATGAGGAAATTAGAAAATTAGAAGCAACTCGCAATCAAGCCAAGCCGGCCCCCTGCGAATCCGGCAAAACTCTTGAACATGGCGCAAGCATGAAAGCAACACCCGCCGCGTTTCTTTGCTGCAAGGAGTCAGAAAAATCACCTGAGGTATCACCCTTGAGTTGTGAGGAATGTACTCTTAACCTAACTAAACCTTCTTATAAGCTTGTAAAAACTAGCTGCAAAGAAGGACACACAACTACATCCGGTACGGAGATTGCTTGTTTCAGACTTACAGCCTATAGCAACAATTGGCTATACCTATATGTCCGCCGGCAGTTTTTCCTGGGAAGGAAAAACATCACCGACAATAACGAGGTATGATTAAGAGGCCTGCGGCGGCAGTTACTTTAACTTGGGAAGTGGTAGAGCACATCGTGTTTCGAAGGGATGGGCACGCCGTTCCGGGTGGCCGGCCGGAAGTGCCAGGCGCGCACCGCGGCAATTACTGTTTCATCAATTCCGTAGCCAATTCCCTTGAGCAGCTTTTCTTCAATCACGTTGCCTTGCACGTCAATGGTGATTTCCACCACCACATCACCCACTACGCCACTGGGGACCTGGCCACGAGGAATCTTAGGATCAGGAAAAGTTTGTACCAGCGCCGGCACAACTTCGTCCCCGAAAGCTGGGCCGTCCAGCTCTGAGCCGTGCTTTGAACCGGCTTCCGCGGTCTTGGATTTGTCTTCCTTCTCCAGAAGGTTGGTGCGTTTCTGCGGAATCGATTTGATTTTCTTCTGCGTGCGCGCCGCCACCGGCAAGGTGAGCTGGGGCATTTGCGCCTGGGAAGTCACCCGGGTATCCGCCGGCAGGTAAAGCGCCACCGCAACCGGGGTGGCGTAGCCGCCTTCTCCGTGCACCACGAAATTCGGCTTAATAAAGAGCTCATTAAAAACGGGCAAAGTCGGCCAGCAAAGGACCAACAGCACAACAATGTGGACGACCGTTGACACTACAAAAGACAAGCTCCAGCGCTTACGCCGAGGCTGGTCCTCCGGCGCCACCGGCGTTTGATCGGTCTTCAGTTGGATGAAATTCCACACAGCTTAAAGCCTTATCTGGTTAAGCTTCACTCTTCGACACGTTCTAGCGACTGCTTTCTGTTAGACGTGCATCCTTATATTATGGTCATCCATGTGGAATTTCAGAAGAAGAAAATGGTTTCTTTGAGTTACCTCAGCTACCAGCCTGTAACCAATAACTTGCGGGCCCCTCCTAAGCTACATTTCTGATACTTGCTGTAAGCACTCGCCGCGCGGCTGCGGACGGCTTCGGCATTTTCGTGCAAAATCCAACCGTCCAGTGCGCTTTTGAGCGTATAGGCTTCTGGCGTCATCAGGCCTGTGGTCCAAACCAGGGGCGTCGCTCCGGCGCTGCGCAACGCGTCACGAAAGTATGTCTTGCTGATGCACGCCAGCACAATGGCGTCGCGATGTCCTTGACCGCTGGCCTGCGGGAGCGCCTGCAGTTGGAAATCCATGAAACCTTCATGCCCGATGTAGGCCACCAGATTGGCGCCGCCGTGGCCGCTTAAGACAACTTCTCGCGAACCGTCCCTCGCCTTGATCTGTGCCGGACCAGCACCAGCCGCGGCGCTCAGAAAATCGATCATTGCCTGCTTGATTTTGTCTCCTTGATACGCGTCGGCGATCATGAAGACGTTGGCGTGGCGGTGCTTGAAGATGCAACGCTCCAGAACTTCGGCTTTCGGCGTCTGCCCTTGGGAAATTAGTTCCCACTCAGCGCTACGGGCAAAATATGTCTTTATGCCATATGCCGATCCCCAATAGAGATTGTTCCTGGGGTCGGTTCCATTACCTAGCTTAGCTGCGACCGGAACGATTCCCTGGTTCTTGTTGTCAGCCAGCGCAACAAAAACATGGACCGTCCGTAGAGGTTCCTGCGCCGCGCCTTTTGACCCGCCGACCAATGAACCGGCGACCAACGCAGTACACAGGAGGACCATCAACCATACGGTGCGCGTTGTCGTCGCAAAAGTTTTCATAATAAGCACACAAGCCGGCTTGATCTACTGCAGCCATTCGTCATGGCAAACGTTGCGTTATTGCAAATATTCAATGATGGTCGCGTTAGCCATGCCACCGCCTTCACACATCGTCTGCAATCCATAGCGGCCGCCGCTGCGCGCAAGTTCGTGGACCAGCGTCGTCATGAGTCTGGCGCCGCTCGCGCCCAGTGGATGCCCCAGGGCAATCGCGCCACCGTTGACATTCACTCGCGCAAAATCCGCGTGCGTTTCTTTTTGCCAGGCCAGCACCACGCTGGCAAAAGCTTCGTTGATTTCGATCCGGTCCATGTCTTCCAGCTTCATCCCGGATTTTTCCAGAATGCGCCGTGTGGCTGGAATCGGCGCGCCCAGCATCAGCACGGGATCTTCCGCCACCAGCGCAAACGCCACGAACCGCGCCATGGGCTTGTATCCCATCTTTTCCGCGAGCGCGCGTTCCATGATCAATACGGCCGCCGCGCCGTCAGTAATTTGAGAAGAGTTCCCTGCC
>JANXPR010000561.1 GCA_025357215.1 Acidobacteriaceae bacterium
GTTTCCGGTCTTGTTCAGATCAAACGACCCGCGCAGGAACCAGTGTGAGCGACTGGATTGCGCGTAGTCCGCGCGCGTGGAAAACAGCGAATCATGAAAAGGACTGTCCACCGAACTCGGCACGGCGATCGATGTCACCCCCGGAATTTGCCCCGACGAAGCCAACTGCGCCAGCGCATTGAATTCGCTCAGGCTCTGCGTGCCATACGCCACGCTGGCGTTTTCGTTCACATATTCGAACGAGGAAAACAACCACAGCTTGTCTTTCACCAGCGGCCCGCCGCCTTCAAAATCAAAATTCTCGCGGGAGAAAGGCTGTTTCGGATTCGGCTCGGGATTGTCCAGCGGATTGCGGGCATTCAGGTTTTTGTTGCGGTAATAAAGGCCGGCGCCGCCGTGCCAGTCGTTCGTCCCGCGCCGTGTGCTGATGATCACCGATCCGCCGTTGGTGCGCGACGTGTCGGCATCAAACTGCGCCGTGCGCACGGTAAATTCCTGCATCGCGTCCGGCGAATAATTTTGCAGGAAGCCGCCAATGTAGTCGTCGTTGTTGTCGCCGCCGTCCACGGAGAGATCTACGTTCAGGCCGGAGCTTCCGCCGAATGAGACGGCGGTGATGCGCGCTTTGGTCGGATCGGATGGTTCCACCGGTTCGGTCATCGGCGCCAGGTACGCGATGTTGGCAAAACTGCGGTGTGCCAGCGGAACGCTTTCCAGATCTCCTTGCCCGATGGAGGTTTTCACCACGCTGCTGGAGGTCTCAATAGGCGATGCCGTTAGCGACGCGGGGTTGGCCACGTTCACCGTTTGCTGAACGGATGCCGGTTGCAATTTCACGCTCACCGTTGGCGTGGACGTTACGGCAACCGCTACGTCCCCAGACTTCGCGGCAAAGCCCTTGGCTTCAACCGAGACCACGTAGGTTCCCGGCGGCAGCGACTCAATCCTGAATTCGCCAACGGCGTTTGTCTTAACTGAACGCATGAGAGTGAAGCCTTTGGCTGAAGCTTTTACGGTCGCTCCCGCGATGCGCGCGTTGGTGGTATCCACCACCGTGCCCACAATCGCACCCTCTGGGCTTTGCGCCGTTGCGCTGAGGGTCAAAAACAAACTGATCTGAAAAACCATGAAAGCTAGAAGAACGGTAGTCGATGCAAGGGATAAGCGCTGTCTCGTCATAAGTTTGCTGGAATTCATACCCAAGCCGCTCCGGTACCTTGGTGACTCGGGTTAGCTCCTACGGGAGAATTTCAGAGAGTGGTTTGTGTCTCTCCGGGGTTAAAATTATATGCATTCGCACTTACATTGCTTTTGAATTCGCAAAGGAATTGTTGCGCAGGAAAAATGTCTACTATGAATGGTAATAGAACCTTGCTTGTGGTTTTTTTCGTGTTCGCGTTCGCCGCTGCCGCGTTCGCCGCGGATGCATCTTCCCTGAAGCCTCCAGCCGGAGCCAAGGTAGCCATTGTTGTCTTTGAAGACTTGCAGTGCCCCGATTGTGCGCTGGCGTACCCCGTGGTTTGGGAAGCCGCCAAGGCCCACAATATTCCCGTGGTGTTGCATGATTTTCCGCTGCCTCTGCACAACTGGTCTTTCCGCGCCGCCGTCTACGCTCGTTACTTTGACACTAAGTCAGAAAAGCTGGGCAATGACTTCCGCGGATACATTTACAAGAACCAGCGGCAGATCACTCCCGCCAACCTGCAGCAGTACGCGCAAAGGTTTGCTGACGACAACAAAACCCCGGTGCCTTTCGTGCTGGATCCCGACGCAAGTCTCGCCGGCAAGATCAAGCAGGACTACGCTATGGGACAACGAATTGGCCTGGAGCACACGCCCACCATCTTCATCATTGGTAACGGCGGCGCTTCCACTCCGTTTGTGGAAGTTACCGAGCGCGAAAAGATGGGCGAGATCATTGACGACATGTTGAAGAAAGCCGGCCCCGCGGCACCCACCAAGCCGGCGGCCGGCGCCAAGAAGAAAACGACCAAGACCGTAAAGAAAGCCAGCTAGAACTCGGCCTGCCAGGCCTCCTGGAGTTTGGATGAAGAACCGTTGCGTATTTCTGTCCGTGCTGGCCGCATTCGCGCTCACGTTGTTCTCCGCTGCCTTTGCCGCGGACGGGTCATCGCTCAAGCCGCCTCCGGGCGCCCGGGCGGCGATTGTCGTGTTTGAGGACCTGGAGTGTCCTAACTGTGCTCTTGTCTATCCGCAGTTATGGGAAGCGGCCAAAAGGTACAACGTTCCCGTGGTGTTGCATGACTACCCGCTCAGCAATCATCCCTGGTCCTTTGACGCTGCGGTATTTGCCCGCTTCTTTGACACCAAGTCACAGAAGCTGGGTGACGATTTCCGCGGATATATCTATAAAAACCAACCGCAGATTACCCGGCAGAACTTGCGCCAGTACGCCGACAAATTCGCGAATGACAATAAGTCGCCCTTGCCCTTCCTGCTTGATCCGGATGGCCAGCTCAAGGCCAAGATCCTTGCGGACCGCGATCTGGGCAACAAGGTCGGGCTGGCGCACACTCCCACGATATTCGTCATCGGCAACGGTGGCGCCACCACTCCTTTTGTTGAAGTCACCGATCCCGCGAAGCTGGGACAGGTGATTGAAGACATGCTCGCGAAATCATCGCCGAAGAAGTCCAGCCCGGAAAAAGTGACGGCCAAGAAGGCAGGCAAGAACTAATAGCGGTCGCTTGCGTCCCAAAACTTAAGATCTAAAAAATAAAAACGCCCTCATTACTAGGGCGTTTTCGTGTGATCCAGACGGCTGGGCCTTGCACGGCTTATTTCAGCTTGCCCAACTCGGTGACGATTTCGTCATAGTCAGGTTCCTGTCCCAGTTCGTAGACGCGGGTATAGGCGATGGCCCCTTTCTTGTCCACGATAAATATTGCGCGGTCATTGATACCGGGCAGCGGTTCACCCAGCCGTTGAATTCCGTATTTCTGCGCGGTGGCGCCGTGGGGCCAGTAGTCGCTGGCCAGGGGATATTCCTGCCACCCAATGGATTTTTCCTGCCATGCCATATGGCAGTAGATTGAATCGGGACTGATGCCCACGACCTGGGCATCCAGATCGGCGAACTTGCGCAGGTAGCGCGCGTACGCCGACATTTCATTGGTTCACGTTGGACTCCAATCCAGCGGGTAAAAAGCCAGTACCACGTTCTTTTTCCCCTGGAACTCGCTGAGCTTGAACTTACTCCGCTGTTTGCCGGTGCATGCGGGCAGTTCAAAGTCAGGCGCCGTTTCTCCAGCTTTCAGAGCTGACATCCTTTTCCTCCAATGACTCGTTCGCCCAAGGTGGGCCGCGTCCGCCAACCTGCCAGACATGGCCTGAAGGCTTGGCGAAGCTACAATTTTATCGTGGTCAAAAGAATTAAGACAGGTTAGCTTAGAAAACAACGGCAAGATATTTCGCAATCTGATGATTCTTAGGGCTTACTTCTGGGGATAACTATGGGTTTTAGCGACTATAACTACCCGCACTTCACCCGCGAACTCCTGGGTTTGCTGGAAAAAGCAGATTTCGCTGGGCCGGAGCCGGGCGAGCGCGCGCCGGACTTCAAAGGCGTCACCCTCGACGGCAAGACCGCCAAGCTGAGCGATCTTCGCGGCAAAACGAACGTTCTTCTCGTATTCGGTTCGGCCACCTGCCCCATGACCGCGGCGTCCATGGGCGGCATTAACCGGCTGTGCAGCCATTTCAACGGCGCACCTGTCCAATTCATCTTTGTTTATGTGCGTGAAGCCCATCCCGGAGACCAGATTCCCGCGCACCGCACCGCCGATGACAAAGTCCGCGCGGCCCTGCTGCTGAGGGCGGAAGAAAATTTGGGTTTGCGTGGTCGTGGACGACCTGCGCGGGACCATCCATCGCAAATATTCCGGGTTGCCCAACCCGGCGTTCCTGATCGACAAATCCGGCTGTGTGGCGTTTCGCGCCATGTGGACGAAACCAGCCGCGTTGGAATCAGCCATCGAAGAGCTTCTTGAACAGCAACGCGACCGCGCGGTGGACCATGCGGTGGTCAATGGCGGACAGGACTTGCGCGTCCCGCTTTCCTACGCGGCGCTGAGTTCTTACCGCGCGCTGGAACGCGGCGGCGAATCTGCCGTCAACGATTTCCGCCACGCGCTGGGCTTACGTTCCACGGTGGCGTCTGTCTATAGAATTAAGGAGGCTGACTTGCAACAAGAAGCGGAAGAAGAAGTAAGTTCACTCCTCGGCAGCTCTGGCCGCATTCTGGCCATCGGCGCTCTCACCGCCGCCGTGCTTGCCGGAGGCCTCTACGCAGGATTCGAACTCCGCAAGCGCCGCGTGGGCACTCAGCGTAACCCGTACCGCGCCTACGAAAAAGACAAAGTCCGCGACACCGAGACTGACACGGACTACGGTGCCGTGGGGATCTAAATCTTATATCTCGAGCGCAGCGAGAGACCCCTATCCACTAACCTTTGGATGACCGGCTTCTTCCTATCCCCAAGATTGCGCCACCCTGGCGGCTGTCTGGCGGAACAATGTTGTTCATGCGCAGGTATTCGACCAGCTGTCCGTAGTGATTATTGGACTCTATTACAGCGGCTGGCGGGCGGCAAGTTACCCGCGGAAGTCCTGGGTCAAACTCAATCGGCAGCCGATTACTGCCCGGCAGCAAAGGGCGTTTGCCCCGGGCCCTGCTGGCTTTCCGGTGCTTTCGTCTGCGCAAGCAGCTCGATGGCTTTGATGACCCTGCGTGTCATTCTGCTATGCAAGATCGACTGCGCCATGGCAATGTAGACCATCCCGAAGAAGAGCACGAAGACGCCGAAGAGCGTGATCTCGCGCGGGTCTGCCGTGGTCTTGTAGCTGACCAAGCCCAGCAAGATGAAAAGCCCCATCATGATCAGACCCAGAACAACAAAGGCCATGCGCTGGAGCTTTTGGATTGCGTCCACTTCATTGAGCATTTTGCGAAGAATGTTTTCTTGTTCTTGAGGCATGATGGCTCCTTTGGATTCGGTTCTTGGTTTGTGGCTACCGCGAAGCTGCAGCGGAGTAGTTTCCTCGCCTTCCAGGCTCGGAATGACACATCATCAGAATTGCACCTCATCACCCATTACGCTTAACCCGTGTCATCCCGAGCGCCGCGAGGGATCTGCTCCGCGGGCGATGGAAGCTTTTACGACCACGTCCTTTCGATTACTTGTTCCGATCTGCCTGCGCAGGGTGGCCAGGCCATAGGCCAATCTCGACTTGGCCGTCCCCAGCGGGATGTCCAGGATCGCGGCCACTTCGTGCAGCGGCAACTCTTCCGCAAAGTGCAGCTGCAACACCGCGCGACCGGCGGGCGAAAGCGCATCGCCATCAAGCAGTTGCCGCAACATCTCTGCCGATGGACTGGCCTCCGGCGCGGGCAGCTCTTCCGCAACAAAATCTTCCGGCAGCTGCTGCGGCCAGCGCTTCTGCTTCCGCAGAAAACGAAACGCCTCACGGCTGGCAATGCGATACGCCCACGGACGAAACAACTCCGGCTGCTGCAGCCAGCGCAGCTTGCAGCTGAGGATGAAGAGCGTGTCTTGCAACACGTCGTCCGCCGCGCCGTCGCCCACCAGTGTGCTCAGGTAGCGATGCAATGCCGCCTGCACGCCGCGCAACAAGAGCTCAAGCGCCTCGCGGTCGTCCAGCTGCGCCCGCAAAACCCACTGCGACTCTTGTATGGATTGGGTCACCTTGGGTCCGCCTTAGCGCGTGTGCTGTCAGATTTCACTGCGTAAGAGCCTCGTCGAGGGGAAAGAGTTCGGTTGGAGATGGGATTATTTTCGTAGACATTCCGCTGATTTTAAACGGAATGAAAGCCTCAGAGCTTACCATTCCTTGGCGCACGACCGATGCCGAGATGGCCTTTTTGAAGTGTCATTCCGATGCCGATCCTGGCCATCGGCGCTCTCACCGCCGCTGTGCTTGCCGGAGGCCTCTACGCCGGATTCGAGCTCCGCAAGCGTCGCGTGGGCACACAGCGCAACCCGTACCGCACGTACGAAAAAGACAAAGTCCGCGATACTGAGACTGACACCGACTACGGTGCCGGAGGGATTTAGTCTTATATCTCGAGCGGCGCGAGAGATCCCTGTAGAACCAGCTTTCGTGAAACTTGTCTCAGCTTCACGACTCGCTCGCTACCCTATATCGATCCGGGCCGTCCTATCGTCTGCTGGGTCATACTTGCACGTACCATGTTCGCCGTCCTTCAGCTTCGCTCCCGTCGTCAGCCCCCTGCGGCCCTGGGAATTTCTGTCGCCTTGCACCTGATCGCCATTTTTCTCGTACTTCGGGCGCTGCCGGAATTTCTTCTCAGCCAGCCCGTCATGGTTCGCGGCTCCTCAAAAATCACCAGGGTATTGACCACACCAGGCCGGATTGACGGCCAAGCCAACAAGGGCGTCAAGGCGCGAACTTCCCGCAAGGCCCGCCACCTGAAGCCCGAGCGCAAAGCGAAGCCGGAGAAAGTACTGTCGCCAACCGCACCCGAAGTTCTGGGTCCCGTGCTCAAAGCGTCGGCGTTGTGGCGCATCGGCGGATACCACGAAATAAAAATCGCGCTCCCGCAAGTCACGCCTCCGCCCACCATCTATCTTTCGGAACTCCCGGAAGGCTTTCAAGGCGACATCGTCGTGGAAGTCGTCATCAATAAAGAAGGCAAAGTAGTCCGGACAAGGGTCCTGCAAACCTTTGGCGATGGACTGGAATCGAAGGTGGTAACCGCGCTGCTCGATTGGAAGTTCAAGCCCGCAATGTACGATGGCGTTCCAGTGGCCTCACTCCAGGATATTTACTTCCACTTCCCCGATAGCGCCATGCCATGAACGCTGAAAGGCGAACGGTTTACAGAATTCTTACAACTTTCGGCGTTGAAAGAGTCCTTCGCAAAAGGCAAAACTGGATATAATGCGTTCCTCCCTTGGCGGGCTCCAAATTTACCTGGAGCCGTGTTTTACTTCACCTGAAAAGGTCGGATATGAGTGTCGATCTCAACAAAGAACTCACAGGAGTTCCCGCCACGGTTTATGGGAGTGACTACAACGCCCATCTCCTGGAGGAGTACAAACTCTACGTCGGCATGGCTGACAAGATCAGCGAAAGACGCCAAACTGCAAATACCTTTTTCCTGGCGATCAACAGCGCTGTCATTACCGCATTGGGAATAGCCTGGCCGGCGGACGTCGTGGCTGTAAAGATGCCTTGGTTCTTTGTCGCAGCGACCGTAGGGGGCCTTCTGTGCCTCTCTTGGTACCGCTTGCTTAAGTCGCATAAGGACCTGAATTCAGCAAAATTCACGATCATCGGGAAGCTGGAAGAACTCCTGCCGGTTCGGCCCTATGCCGCCGAGTGGAAACTCGTGGGAGAAGGTAAAGTCTCCCGTCTGTACCTGCCCTTTACCCATATTGAAACCAAGATCCCGTGCTTTTTCATGATGCTGTATGTGGGTTTGGCGATCATTGTCCCCCTAACGCAGCGCAATCCTCCTGTGCCTGAAAAAGCGCAGACCACAGTCTTCGTGGAAGGGAACAGTTGCAGTTCGCTACCACCAACTTCAGCGCAGGAGGCCAAGCCCAAATCCCCGGCTCTTACTGAGGAGCCCGGGCAACAAGTAACAAGACCTAAGAAAGGAAAGACCCTGTGAGTCAAGAAAAGAGTCTATTCATTTCATGGGGCGGCGACGAAGCCCTGGAAATTGCGACTTGGTTGAAAGAAAACATTTTCATACACGTTCCTGGTCTGAAAGTGTATTTCTCGGCGTCCGTGGCCCCGGGAACGAAATGGCGAAATGAACTCGAGGAGAAACTGAACAATTCGACGGACGGAATTGGGATTCTAACCGACGCCGCCTTGTCCAGGCCTTGGTTCTTATATGAAATGTCTGTCCTTAAGAACCGGCTGCAACGTCTGCCTATTCTCAGGTTTGGCGTTGAACTGGCGGACAGTCATCCTCTGAAAGATCTGCAGACGCTGGATGGTATGGAGTTTGCCAACATTGTTTGGGTTGTCGACGGCCTCTTGGAAGGACAAGACGATTCAATCAAGAGACTTGCTATGATTGCCATCGGCCTGAAGAAAGACTCTTGGGCCGAAAAGTCAGGACCCTGGGTTTACGGCAAATGACGATGGCAGCCTTGCAGCGCGCGATGGCTGGGCTCGACCATACTGTTGCCGATCCCGGAGCATTTTCGGCTCTTGAGATGAATTCCTGCCTCCGGGAAGTAGCTACCAAAACGATCAATGACTTTGAAGAAACGTTCCGCGGTCTGGCTCGTTCGGTGAAACAAAACTTTCGCCTGGAAAAACGCCGTTACCCGGAATACTTGCTCCATCTTCAGGAAACTCTCTCATGCAACACTCTGGCTATTAGTAACGTGAACAAGCCCGAGGAATTCTGGAAAGCCAAAATCGGCTCGCAGGTCCTTGAAGTCACTCGCGAAGACAGCAAACGAATATTCGTGTTTGAGGAAAAGGAAGTGCTGCAGGGATACCTAAATACCTTGGCCCAGCACCGGGGAAAATATGAAGTATTCGTCATGTCTAAGCAGCGCTTCCTGAAAGCGGCCGCCCCTCACAACATCGATGGTGATTTTTCCGTATTGACCGACATGAAAACCGAAAACGCTGTCACCGCATACTATGAAAACGTCTCGAACAAGATCCGCTTCGATGCTCGTCCCCTGGTCATTGCTGCCCACCGGGCGGCTTTTGCGGATATTCGACCGCGAGCCGCTGAGTTTCCAAAGGCCGGAGAGACCCTTGCACAGGGTAACTACGAGGAATTTGTCGACAAAGTGTTCCCCCAGAAGCCGGGGGTGCACCACTCCACTGCAATACCCATTGAAGATTACAATGACCACGAAGAAGACCATCCCTTCTACAAAGAGATGGTTGGATACATGCTGGCCGAGTTCCGTCAACACGCGAAGGGTTCACAGCAAAAACTCGAAGTATTGGAGATTGGCGCCGGGACAGGCCATTTCACAAAGCGGATTCCGCAACAGGGGTTGCCAATGCAAGTCACGGCCCTAGAGCCCGATCCGGATGCCTTCAAGCTTCTCAGAAGGAAATTCCTGCGCGGGTCAACTCCCGTGCGCGTGGAAGAGCGGAACGCCTTTGATTTGGAATATACATCAACCTTTGATTTCATATTCTCGTGCTTCAGCGAACACCATATTCGCCGCGAAGACAAAGCGCGTTACTTTTCAAAGGTATTAACGGCCCTTAAATCAGGAGGCGTCTTTATCATTGGCGATGAGTTCCTTCCGACGCATCGTCTCTATGATAATCAGGATTACGAACGGGCTCTAGAGGCTTATCATC
>JANXPR010000477.1 GCA_025357215.1 Acidobacteriaceae bacterium
TTGGGAACCAACAATCTTGTTGCATCAGTGCGCGTTTACGCCAGAAAGCCAAGATCGCGGACTGTCTCTGCTGGAAATTTTAGAGTATTCCTGTCGCCATCCCAGGCGATCAGGATATTCCGATCCTTTACACTATGCGTCACCAAAAGCAGGCGAGCGGTTAACTGTGCGGGCCCAGATGGAAACGTGTGGCACAGCCGCCCCCGGCTGTGGTTGAATCTTCCCGCAAAATGAAAGCCCGTAAATACGACTACCGTCGCAATCTCCCGCATATTGAGAAATCAGGTCGTGCGCACTTCATCACATTTGACACTTACCTGAGATGGGAGCTGCCACCGATCGCCCGCGATCTCGTCCTAGAACATTGCCTGTATGAGAACGCGAAAAAGATGCGGCTGCGTATCGCAGTAGTAATGCCGGACCATGTGCACATGATTTTTATGCCGCTTGAGGATGAGAAGCACGAGACCTTTACTCTTGAAGAAATCGTCGGAGCAATTAAAGGAGCGTCGGCCCATTCTGTAAACAAGGCGCTGCAGAGAACAGGAACCCTTTGGCAAGACGAGTCCTTCGACCATGTAGTGCGACATGCGGACAGCTTGGCGAAGAAGATTCAATATGTTCGGGAAAATCCTGTGCGGAAAGGACTGGTTTCAAGGCCCGAAGATTACAAATGGCTTTGGGAGGAATAAGGAAAATTCCACAGCCGAGGGCGGCTGTGCCACACGAGTCTGGCGAGGCCTCGAAACTCAATCAAGCGGTGTCCGCGAATGGTCGGCGGAGCATCCGGTAGTTCGATGAAGACTTAGATCAGATGTTTCTTCGAAAACGAGAGACCAATGAGAGTTCCTCTTTCCAGAATTCGTGTGTCTTATTTCTAATGCAAACCCCAATCATGGGGTCACCAGGATAACTCTGTCCGCATCCACAGAAGTATTCAAAAAATTTAACGGTACCCGTTTTCCCCAACAGATTCCTGCTGCCGGAGGAATCGACGATTTGCACCACTTTCACACTGTCACCAATTCGAAGCGGCGCACCTTCAACGTTAGTAAAAATTGGCTTGGCATCATGAGCCAAAGGGTTATGAGTAAAATGAGAAATGATATCTTTCATCGACTTCGATCTTAATACCTAATGGTGGTCCAAAAGTTTTTTGATTACATCTTTGCAATGCGATATCAGAAGAGGGCTCTCTTACAAGAGCCCAACGCAGATAGCTCGTGTCGTGACCGAGTATTGGTGCGCAAACAACTTGTACTGCGCCGCCTGCTCCGAGGAAAAACTCCAAGAGATGCCGGCGAATACCAAGGCTTTTGACTTCCGCTGTTCGAACTGTTCGGCAACATATCAAGTTAAGAGCCAACAGACATTCAACCTAAACAGAATTACCGACGGCGCCTACTCGGCGATGATTTCTGCTTTAAAACAAAATGTTGCGCCAAATTTGCTCATACTCAATTACTCCCTAGAATGGAGAGTAAAAAATCTCATCTTATTCCCTTCCGTCATTTTTACTGAACATGTGCTCGAAAAACGAAAGCCTTTGAGCCAGGACGCACGGCACGCTGGATGGATAGGATGCAACATCGTGCTAAATCGAGTGCCACACGAAGCTCAGATTTCCATGGTGGCTGAGTCCGCAATTGTTCCCGCCATTACCGTTCGCGAGAAATATAAGAAGTACCGTGCTCTCGAGGCCGTCCCATGGGAGATGCGGGGCTGGACGTTGGATGTCCTTAACGTCTTGAAGAAGATAGATGCACACGAGTTTGACTTGTCTCAGGTATATGCCCACGAAAGCGATCTTTCGCAAGCGCACCCTCTAAACAGAAACCTTAGGGCCAAGATACGTCAACAGTTACAGATTTTGCGCGATTTAGGATTCGTGGAGTTTGCTGGCAACGGAAGATATCGCGCAAAGATTCGCTCATGAATACCTGCCCGAACTCAATTCCTTAAGTCAAGGAATCCTTGTGCGCTATTGTTTGTTCGCAAAGCAGGTTAATCTGACGAATTAGCAACGGCGAAAAACTATGGCGTTGCCCAAAGTGCGAGAAGTTGAAGACTCTTGAGGAGTTCGGGCGGAGACGAAGTGAAGATACCTATCCAGGACAGAATGTGACCGGGAAACAATCTTACTGTATGCCATGCAGAGGAAAGTCATAAGTACCGATTATTTTCAATGCTCCGATTCAGTCTGCCCCTCACAGTTTTTTACTGCGATGTGTCCTTCAGGACACTTGACACGCGTGCTTGGCAATGAACTGTTTCGCAATTGATTCGCTAATCAGAAATAGCTATACTCTGGCAGCCCTGAGGGGTGGAACCACTTCGATCTTTGAAAAAAGCAGCCATTAGCCATGAGCCGCTGGCCCTTAGCCAAACCAAGGCCGAAATGCGCTCAAACCCACGCCAAACTGGGATGAATCAAGTTCGATGTGGCTCAAGTCCACGCCAAATTGGGATACGTTCGCTAAGTTCTTTAGATCTTGGGATGGAGGGGGAGGGAGGGCCCAATCGCCGAGATCGCCGACATCGCAACGGAATCGCCGTGATCGGGAAGACAAGTCTTACCGCTGATTAGCGCTGATGACACTGATCCGAACGGTCACAAGGGTCAGGCTAAGTGCTAATGGCTAGAAGCTAGAAGCTTTTGCAACTCAATCCGCCATTGCCTCTTCTTCACGCCGGCTTTCAATCTTTACTAACTGCGGCTGTGTTCCAGGGCGGAACACCTGATGGGAAGGGTGGGTCTGCGGGTCGCGCCAAAAGTCCACAATCGAGGTCTGGTGGACGCACGAGATCGTGCAGTTTGGCGCGCAGGCTTTCTTGGAGAAATATTCGCGGCGGATATCGGCCGTGGAGTACTCGGCCAGCGGAATTCCCGGATAGCCGCGTTGCTGCGAGCAATAGTGCACCAGTCCGAATTCGCAGATGTACAGGTAGCGGGCTCCGGCGCGGCAACGCCAGTCGTTAGCGCGGCCCCAGGCAATGTTGTCCTGGAAGCTGTTGAAGCGGGCGTAACTGTGTTTCCCCAGTTGCTTCATCTCGCGGAAGACTTTGTGCGCTTCATCGTCCAGCGGCTTGAGTTGTCCGGTGCCGTCATGGATGATGCCCACGGTGGACGTGAATCCCAGCTCCACGGCGCGCTTGCCAATGGTCACGGCGTCCCACTGGTTGACCACGCCGGCGCCGATCACGGAATTGATGTTCACGTGAAAATCAGCGTGTTCGCGCAGCCATTGCAGTTTTTTGTCCAGCACCTTGAGTGATTTTTTGGACACTTCATCCGGCATCACGTTGTCGATGGAGATCTGCAGGTGGTCCAGACCGGCGTCGTTCAACTGCTGAATGCGTTGCGGTGTCAGCAGGTAGCCGTTGGTGATCAGGCCGGCAATCGCGCCGTTCTGGCGGATGCGGCGGATAATGTCATCGAGTTGCGGATGCAGCAACGTTTCGCCGCCGCTGATGGTGATCAGCGTAGTGCCCAACGCACCCAGTTTGTCGATGCGACGATACATTTCTTCGAGCGGAACGGGCTGGGAGAAATCGTCATACTCATTGCAGTATGCGCACGAGAGATTGCATTTGCGCATGGGGATGATGTGCACCTGGACCGGGTGGTCGCGTGAGACCACGCCCTTGGCGATCATCTTGAGTTCCCGAAATGTGCGGTAAGCGGCTTTAAGCCGCCGCCGGAACGTGTTGGCTGGCATCGTTAAACTGTTTATTAAATCATACATGCCCCGGGGAGATTCCCGGGGCATCAGCTAACGGTGAGTTTTCAAGGGCGAACGGCGAAAAAACCGGCCTTGGAAAAGCCTGACTAATTGAAAGCGGCCCTAAAGCCTGCGCCAATCAGGACCACGATCGCGTAGAGCACAAACATGGTAGTAACGGCCGCGTTCACCGAAGGCTTCTTGTTAAGAGAGGCCTTGGCAAAGCCCAGACCAAGGAGAATCACCACCCAGATTGCGAAGATGTCGAACCCGGAGGCCAGGCCATAGAGCAGCTTGTTGCCCTGCGGATCCAGGAAGAATGCAGGGCTGGTTGGCATGGGGTTATTGGCGAAGTCAATGCTGGTGGGGTCCGAACTCATCAGATAACTTGCGCTGAGCAGGGCCGAGCGGATGCAGTAAGGGAGGTAAGCATAAAAGACAATGGCCATCGATCTGCCAAAGCCGATCTCCGCGCCAAATCCGAAACTGAACACCGCCCAAAGGATCACCGCCAGTATCGAGCCGAAGATAAAACTCAGGACTGGAGTGAAATAGAGCGCCCATTTAGTGCCTGTTGCCTGGATTCTTATGATTTGATCGCGCTGGCCTTCCGGCACTTGTTCCATGCGCTGCTGCGCTTTAGGGGACTTGTCAATTTGCTCGTGCGCGTAGCGGACAAAGTCGATTTTTTGCGCGGCGACTATGCCGAAACCCAGGCCAAAAACGGCTCCCACCAGCCACGGGACCCACCAACTGGCATTGCGTCTTAGATCTTCGAAAGTCTTGCTGGGCGCAACGAAGGTGTTGATCAAGCGCGACGCTTCTGACAAAGGTGGCTCTGCCGGCTGAACGGATTCAGGCCCCGGCATCATTGGTTGACCAGAGTTGGGTTGACCAGAGTTGGGTTGACCAGGCAAAGGTGGTGGAAGTGTGCTCATGATCCATCCTACGTTTCAGGGTAAGAAAAGTTACGCCCAAAGTTACGGCGGGATTCTAACTCCGCCCGGTGCCTATGTCAGCCTTTTTCGCCGAAATGCTGCCAGCCCAGAGGCTTGAGAATCCGGCTTGCTTTTCCATCTTCCGCGATACGGATTTGCGGTTGAGAAGTTACGCGGCTTTCGATCACGCCAATTTGCGTAATCTTAACGCCGGCAATACGCGAAGGTACTTCAGCTCTTTTCTTCGCGGTGAAAAGCAGTTCATAATCGTCGCCGCCATGTAGCGCCAGGTTCAAGTCGGCGCCGGCAGCAATTGGGATCGCGCTCGCCTGAATAGTGGCGGAAACGCCGCTCTCTTCGCAGATATGAGCCAGATCGACAGACAAGCCGTCACTAATGTCGATCATCGCTGTGCAAAAGCCGTGTTCGCGGAGCCAATTTCCTGCCTGTACGCGTGGCATCGGATAGAAATGGCGGTTCGATTTCTCCGCCCGAATCTTCTTACCCGCATAAAGCTGCTTGAGGATGGCCGCCGAGTAGCCGAGTTCGCCGGTCACATAAATGCGGTCACCGGGCTGGGCGCCGGAACGCAGCAAAGCTTTTCCGGCCGGAACCTGGCCAGTAACGATGATGTCCGCCGTTATGTCCCGCGCGGAGGAAATATCGCCGCCAGCCAGTTGTACTCTGAACTTGCGGGCCAGGCGGTGCAAGCCCAACAGAAATTCGTCAGCCCATTTTTGCGGCAGTTCTTTTTCCAGCAAACTTTGCTCAAGCAAGCCTTTCCCCGACCGTCCGGCGGGCAATCCCAAAGAAAGGAAGCAAGCCAGCGGTTCGCCTCCCATGGCGGCAATGTCGCTTAGGCCCCGGGTCAGGCACCGATGGCCAACCGAGTCGGCGGGGTGCCATTCACGCCGAAAATGAACATTTTCTATGCAGAGGTCGGTAGTAACCAGAAGCTCATTACCCTGGCTGAGGCGCAGGATGGCGCAGTCGTCGCCAATGCCCTTGACCACGGCCCGGTTCGCCGGTTTGGCCGCCAGGCTGCGAATGCCCGCAATCAGCTTTCTTTCTGTCAGTACCAAAGCAGGTTAACTATATCGAATAAAAGGGTTTAAGTAATTATTTCTGAGGCACTGATGATGCTCTAGGTTGAGGGAAGACCCGCTGCTTGCCGATATAACCAGTGGCTACAGAAGTAGTGCAGGCCTTGCGGCAGGCTCGAAAGGACAGGGCGGGTGATGACCCATCCTCCAATCTGTCCCCGCCGACCTTCGTTATGAATGTAGGCTAGTGGGCCGTTGACATGGCTGGAAGGCCCTTGTTAAGGTTACGGCACTCTAAGTTAACCTTTGTCTGGCCGCCTTTCCGAAGTTTTCTCCCCCAGCGCCAAGCTGGCAGCCGGATATTGAGCCGAGATCGCTTTCAGTCGCGAAGGCCTGAAAATTTTAAGTTTTGCAGCAAGCCGCAGCCGCTAAAAAGTGGCCGGCAAGTTGTTCAGAAAAACCTTATCGATTCGCGGAGAACCAAGTTTTGCGGAAACGTTTTTACATCATGCTGGTAGCCCGGAACTCAGAAGGCGAGCTTCTGAAGATTCCCGTGCCCCTGCATTATTTATATGTCTTTATTGCCGGAGCGCTGATCGGCATGCTCGTGATTACCGGCATGGCCGGTTCCTATACTCGTATGGCCCTCAAGGCCCAGCGTTACAACCAGCTTCGCTCGGAAAAAGAAGCACTGAAAACGCAATACTCCCAGCTTGAGCAGATCGCCCAGGAAAACGAACTCCAGGCGCAGTCATTGAGTTCGCTCGCGGGTGAAGTTTCTTCTCTTTACGGCCTCAAGGCTGATCCGGCTTTCCAGGATGACGATCCAGTTTCAGCTTCCTTGCAGCAGTTTTATGCGCTTCGTATGACCGCCATGACCGGCGCAGCTTCCGTGGGCATTGGCATGGGCGACCAGCGCAATACCAGCACGCGCGATTGGATGCGTCTAGCGGCAGCGCCAACACTTTGGCCCGTGCAAGGCCGGTTGACCGGTTCCTTCGGCGAGCGCATTGACCCGTTTAGCGGTGAAGGCGCGTTCCACCGCGGCGTGGATATCTCCAGCGACATCGGTACCCGCGTGATTGCCCCCGCGGACGGCGTCGTTCAGTACTCTGACCTGATGAACGGCTACGGTCGCACCGTCCTGCTGGAACATGGCAACGGCATCAGCACTCTCTACGGACATCTTTCAGGATTTGCCGTAAGCCCCGGACAGTTCGTCCATCGCGGCGATACGGTGGGCTACGTAGGCCAGAGCGGACGCAGCACCGGCCCGCATCTTCATTACGAAGTCCGCATCTTCAACACGCCAGTGAACCCCAGTAAGTACATGCGGTTCACGTTCACCCAGCAAGTGGCTTCAGGATCACTCTAAGGCTTTTTCGGCTTCGTCTTAGCAGGTGAAGGAGTCGGAGAAGGCGCTGAACTCGTCGCTTCCGTTTGGGCTTCCGACACAAGCTTCTTCAAAAATCTTTGTGAAAGCGTGGCGTTAAAAACCGCCGCGCTTTTTTCTTGATGCACTTCAATGCTGCTCAGCGCGGCTTTTACATCCTGGTCTGTGCCCTTGGGACTGACCGATGTGGCCACCGTCTGGTAGAGAGCCAGGAATGATGTGGCTCCATCCATCACGTGTTTAGCTTCTTTTTCTCCCGCAGTGATCACGTCTGCCCGGACCAACAAATCTCCGGCAAAGCGCACGGACAACACCGTGGTGGTGTTTTGCAGGAAATCAAAGCTCCAGCCATTAGGCAATTGCGGGCCGCTTGAATTTGCCTCAACCCGCGTGATCATCCATCCCAGGCTCGCCAGGGGAACATGATCGTAGTAGAGCTGGGCCAGAGTCGGTCCAGCGGGAAGTTTTGCCAGCGAATCCACCATGCCGCGGATCGGACCGCCCGAAGGCATATTCGTGATCGCCACGCGGCCGTTTCCCAGCAGGCAGACACGTACGTTGTGGCCGTCATGCGGGATGACGAAGATCGTGTGGTCGCGATAGGTTTCCCGCAGCGATGAGATCTTTGCCAAATAGTCCGTCAGCTTCGGCTCGTCAAAACGTCCAGTGATGACTTCGGCGGATTCGGTATCGCGATGGTCCGGAGTGTCGCGACGGGACATGGCAATTTCATCCAAGTCGCGTTCAAATTGAATGCCTGTCTGGCTGATAAAGTTCTGGTAATCGCCTTCAATCTGTATGGACGGAGCAGTGCCGGCGTTCTGATTTGCCGAACCGGACTTTCCTGCTTCATCGGTTTCGGTTTTGCGGGTTCCAGATTCCCAGAGCCGCACGGGGCGCAGATTTGCGTATAGGATCACTTCGCCGTCAGGCAACATGCGGACCGAATCTGGAGGTTGTTGCGAACGCCGCCGCAATAACCAGGCTGCGGCCATCACTACGATCAGTAAAGAGAATAAAATCAGCAGTTTGCCGGGAGTCTTCATGGTTTGCTGAATCATGTTAGCTGAATCATGTTTGCTGAAGTAAGAGACAGGAAACAGTATATCGGGCCACGGTAGCCTGCGCTGATTTCCCGCGGATAACTCTTGCAAGTTGACTTCCCGGGATACTTCCTAAAGCGCGGATTGCCGGGGTCGCCAGCAAGCCCGGGAAATTGGTACAATAATAAAGCGACGTATCAAGTTCGGTACGCCACCCGCAGAAGTGTGCGGGCTTGAGTTATTGCACGCGGCTTTGCCGTTGTGCTAACTTATTGATCTTGTCCCATTTAACTTGGGGCAGTAGTTGCTGGCGTAGCTCAGTTGGTAGAGCATCTGATTTGTAATCAGAGGGTCGGGGGTTCAAATCCCTTCGCCAGCTCCAGTTGAAAAACGGGTTTTCCAGATCGCATTGGGCATGGGCGCTCTGGAGTTTTGACAGCAGGCACTGCGCACAGAAGAGATCTTCTCGCCGAAGCATTCCACTGACGAAAAGACTTTCCGTTATTGGCTTGAGCGACTGAATGCGGAAGTATGTTTGCGCGTCTCCTGATTGGCCATATTGTCCCGGGCGGACAAAAAGGCTGCCCGTTGGCAAGCGAGCATTTGGGGCCGGCGATGAATCGGAAACGGTCGGCAGGCCCGGTTTAGCGGTGTCCCGCAGCGCGCTACGTCGCGCGGTTTGGGATACAAGCGCACAGGTGGCCGAGTGGTTAATGGCAGCAGACTGTAAATCTGCCGCTCTCCGGAGCTACGGAGGTTCGAATCCTCCCCTGTGCACCAGGTTCAAAGGTTTTGAGTGTGAGTGTTTTTAGAGCTGATGTAGCTCAGTTGGTAGAGCACTCCCTTGGTAAGGGAGAGGTCACCGGTTCGATCCCGGTCATCAGCTCCAGAGATTGCAAAAGGGCGGATGTAGCTCAGTTGGTGGAGCACGCGCTCCCTTGGTAAGAGTCGCAGCAGCGGAGCGTAGCTGCGACAGACAGAAATCGGTCACCGGTTCAGGTTTTCCTGTCTTGGTCATCAGCTCCCGAGATTTTCAATGGAACAAGGTAAGCGTTTCTGGTTGGCGCTCGGAATGTACTCGGTCCTGGCGATGTTGGCCTGGGCAACCATGAGCAGTGAGCCGCTGGGTATCGCGGATGGCCGGATCAGTATTAGTTTTCGCGGGTTCACGGTGGCGGTTCTCGGAGTTTTCGCGATGCGAACCGTGTTGCACCGGAGAGCAGAAAGAATCCGAGCCGAAAGCGGCCAGCAGGATTAGTTACAAGTGAGCAGGGAGTAACGGTAGGTCAGGGCTTTTAGTCTTGACTAGAGTCGCAGCCGTTAGAGCAGGGCGGGAGTAACTCAGTGGTAGAGTCACAGCCTTCCAAGCTGTTGGTCGCGGGTTCGATTCCCGTCTCCCGCTCCAGAGATTTTGAAACGCGGCAAGAGTGGTGGATGGAAAACGGGTGAGCGTGAAGTGAGCGCCGAGAAAGCGCGAACGGAGCGCGAGGGCGAAGCGTAGCGGAGCCCTTGAAGTGAAGCCCGCGGGTTCGATTCCCGTCTCCCGCTCCATAAAGTTGAGACGAGCACGAGTTTAGAAAATATGTATCAACAAGCCCAAATCGCGGTCCAGAAAACAGTGGAGTTTGACCAATTGCGCTCGGCGCTGGAGAGAATCTTCTCTTCCGCGGCTCTGGATAAGTTTTTCAGTAAGCTCGGCAGCAGCAGTATCCCGGTGCGCGAGTTCGAGAAAGTCCTGGACAAACGTTTTTTTGAAAAGGCTGACGGCGCGCTGGCCGGGCAAGGGAAATCGGCCAAAGAGTTGTATCAAGCCCTGACGGTGTCAGACCAGGCTTTGATGCGCGAGTTTTATCTGGAAAAGATCGAGCAAGTGGACGTGAAGGTTCGCGACAAGTTCAAGAAAATTTATCAGTACTACTAAATACGCATTTGAACGCAAGCAGCGGCCATGCGAGTGGCGCCTTGAGGAGAGAGCAATGGCAAAGGAAAAATTTGATCGCACCAAGCCGCACGTAAACGTGGGAACGATTGGGCACATTGACCACGGGAAGACGACGTTGACGGCGGCCATCACCAAGGTGTTGAGCAAGCACAACCCGAAGATCAAGTTCCG
>JANXPR010000482.1 GCA_025357215.1 Acidobacteriaceae bacterium
CACGCCTTCTTCTTCGGCTTCTTCCACTTCTTCCAGTGCGGCCGGCATTTCATCGCGGCGTTCAATACAAACGATGTTCACTTCACTGGCGCCCAGGCGCAGGGCGGAAAGCGAGATGTCCACCATTTCGTGGGAGGCCACGGCGGAGAGGTTCTTGGTCCAGTCGTCGGTTGGAATTTCGTGTTGCTTCACGACTTCACGTGCGGCGGAGCGAGCCACGTCCATGGCCACGTTGCCGCCGCCAATGACCACAACCTTTTTACCGATGGTGAATTTGTAGCCAAGATTCACGTTCAACAAAAAATCGATGCCTTTGTACACGCCGTCCAGGTCCACACCGGGGATGGAGAGATCGCGACTGCGGTGCGCGCCGACGGCGACCAACACGGCATCGAAACCCTGCTTTTGCAGATCTTCAATGGAGAAATCTTTTCCCGCACGCTGGTTCAGCTTTAGAGTTACATCGCCAGTGGCCAGAATTTCGCGCACCTGGGCTTCCACCACATCGCGCGGCAAACGATATTCAGGAATTCCAAGATAGAGCATTCCGCCGGCCACTGCGGCCGCTTCAAAGATGGTGACGGCGTATCCCATCAGCGCCAGATCGTGCGCTGCGGAAAGGCCTACTGGCCCGGCGCCGATCACGGCAACTTTCAATCCCAGCTTAGGCTGCTGTTCAGTTGAAGGAGGAACAAAATGTCTTGATTCCGGCCCGTGCTTCTCCGTCAAGAATCTCTTGAGAGCGCGGATCTGGATCGGGCGGTCAATCTCGCCGCGACGGCAAGCCGTCTCGCAAGGGTGAGCACAGACTCTGCCGCAGATGCTGGCCAGCGGATTAGGATCGCGCGCGAAGCGGTAGGCTTCTTCGAACCGGCCTTCCGCAATCAGGGCCACGTACCGTCCGGCGTTGGTGTGCGCTGGGCAAGCCATCATGCAGGGGAAATTGGTATTGAGCCAATCTCGGTCCACCGTTTTGTTTTGAAATCTCTTGCTCATTGAGGTCGGGCTCCGGGCAGAGAGGGGTTGGAGCAGGAAAGCCTCCGGCCTTCCTGCTCCGCGCAGTGTTACTGCAAAGTGAAGTCAGCAGTTGCGGCGCCGCTAACGGTGACTTGTTTGGATTGCACTTTCTTGCCTTCATGCCAGGCGGTAATGGTGTAGGCACCGTCTGGAATGTTGGCGATGGTGTAGGTGCCGTCGGCAGCGGTCTCAGCAAAGTACGGCGTGGGAGACACAACGATGAAGCCGGACATTTCCGGATGCACGTTGCAGAGCAACGTAACCACGCCCGTGTCGGTCATCTTGAAGGCTTTCTTCTGTCCTTGCGGCCAGGTGCCCATGTTGTGGCTCTTCTTTTTGTCGCCAGATACGTTTGGCCAGAAGACGTTGTGCTGCACACTGTCACTGTTCAGGAACTCGATGGTGGTGCCCACCTGAACCACTGCGATATGGGGCTGGAACTGCAAGCCCTTCTGATCCACGACAATGGTTTTATCCACAGGCGCCGGAGTGCCCTCAACATAGACCACGGACTTGCCGGGAGTTACTTTGCCTTTGACAGAGCCGGCCAGACAGAACTGGGCGGCAAGGACGACCATCAACATTACAAATAAGATTCTCGTTTTCATGATTCCTCTTTTATCTGAAACTCGTTTTTGCAAAACTCGTTTTCTAGCAACCCTAAGTGAATTAAGAGCTGCGCGTTAGGAGTTAGAACACCCATTCCAGCGCCGTGACTGCCGTATTCGTGCGGAACGGATTCACCGCGACTGGCAAGCCCGTAATTGGATTGGTGGTGACGGTGACAAACTGCTGCGGCCGGATCTGGTATTCGAATGACGCCTTAATGTTGGCGTGGATCAGGAACTGGATTCCCGGCGTGAAGCGGTTACGCGTACCACGGAAAGGCAGAGCAAACGGGGTGGATGTGTTCAGAGCCAAGCCGTTGACGCGATCTTCCCAGGAGTTGACGGCGTCCCAACGCATCACCGCCATCAGCCACGGATGGATGAGGTAATCAGCCTGGACGAATCCGCCATTGAACGTTGCCGGGCCACCATGGATAAAGCCGGTGGGAACTGGGCCAGCAGGATCGATGGGCAGCGGGACTGGCGTGCCGGTGGAATCGATGGGCAACTGGTTCGCGTCATGTCCGCGCATGAACATGCCATACACATTCAAGTTGCGGTAGTTCACACTGAAGTCGCCGCCAACACGGTAAAACGGTTCGCGCACAGTCAGGACAACCGGGGCTGTAGTGGCGTCTTCTCCGCTGAAGCGTTGCACGGAGCGTCCATAGAAGTAGAACGAGCCCAGGTTGACATAGGTATGATCGCGAGGACCGGTGGCTCCGGCAGCCTGCACGCCATTGCGGCTGGCTGGGTCACGCTCCAGGTTGAAGCGATAAGAGAAGCGCGCGTAAATGTCTTTGAAGTTGGAATCGGAAGCGAATCCCGTGGGCGATGGCACAAACGTGCTGCTATTGGCTGACTGGCTCACGCCGCTGGTGTTTTGATCAACAAACGCGACGGAGTAGTGGTAGCCGCCGTATTGATGGCCGCCGCTCAACTCAACGCCGTTCATGGCGTCGGCCATGGTGAACTGGTTGTTCACATTTTTTTGCGAGAACCCCGGGCTCTGTGCGCCGATGTTGGCCTGGTCAAAAATGTCATAGCCGCTGATGTTGATGTTGCGCGCCTGGCTGAAAGGAAGGTCCAGTTCAAAGCGGCCTACGCGGAGACTGAGTGCGTCCTTGGGCAGCTTGAGGATGCGGCCGATGTTTACGAACTTCAGGTAGCCGTCAGCCAGACCGCCGGCTGTGTTGTCCCCGCCAACGTTGAAGTCGGAGTCAACCCAGAACGCAATGTCGCCGCCGAAATTGCCGGCCGTGAAAATACTGAACAGGCCTGTACTGAAATCGGTCTTGGGAATAAAAGGGGCCGGGGTGCCGGGAGCCGTTAAAGAGTCAAACTTGCCGCGGTTCCCGCTGGTCTTCTGGAAAAAGGTATTCATGCGCAGGCCAATCGGCGGCATGCCAGGGATGGTTCCCGGCCATACTGCTTTCGGGAAAAGGTCTTTTTGCGCAGGTGCACCCAGCATCACGGGCGAGA
>JANXPR010000053.1 GCA_025357215.1 Acidobacteriaceae bacterium
TGACCGCCGAATCGCGTAAAAAGATCATGGCAGGCTTCCAGGCCTTCCAGTAGATGAAAAGCGGAAATCGACCTTCCTGACCCGTGCGCTTCCTCACCATCGCGAGCGATCACCAGTGCGGGGCGTCCAGTCTTCTCAACCACACGCGAGGCAACGATTCCGACCACGCCGCGGTGCCAGCCTTCACCATCAAAGACCATGCAGAATTTGCCGCTCAGGTCTGGCTCGGCAGCCAGGAGTTTGTCGATTTCCGTAACGATGCGGGCTTCTTCCGCTTGACGCTCAGTGTTCAATTGATCGAGCTTGGTAGCAATCTCTTTGCAGCGCACGGGATCTTTGCATGTGAAGAGTTCGATCACGTCTTTGGCAACATCCATGCGCCCGGCGGCGTTGATACGCGGACCAAGACGGAAGCCCACATCGCCTGCTCCCAAGGCGCGTCCGCGATCGGAAAGCCCCGCAACTTCCATCAAAGCTTTCAGCCCGCCGTTAACCGGACGCCGCAAGCCTTCCAGACCAAGTTTCGCAATCACGCGGTTCTCGCCGCTCAGTTCCACCGCGTCCGCGATGGTGGCCATGGCTACCATTTTCAGGAAAGACGGCACCAGCCGGGCTTGATCGGCTGCGTCTTTGAATTTGGCCAGCAGCGCTTGCGCAACCTTGAATGCCACGCCGGCCCCGCAAAGAGCTTTGTTCGGATACTCACAGCCTTGCTGATTGGGATTCAACACTGCCAGCGCGTTGGGCACGCCTTCACTGGCTTCCGGCAAGTGATGATCGGTGACGATCAAATCCACGCCCACGCGGCGCGCCGTCTCGGCGGCTTGGAATGCTCGAATGCCGGTGTCCACGCTGATCACCAGCTTTACGCCGGCCGCTGCGGAGCGTTCAATCACATCTTCTTTGATGCCGTAACCTTCTTTGATGCGGTGCGGTACGTGAAAGTCGGCAGTCCCTCCGCACAGCTCAATGGCGGTCTTGAGGATGACTACGGCGGTGGTGCCGTCCACGTCGTAGTCGCCATAAATCAGAATGCTTTCTTGATTGGCGATGGCCGAACAGATGCGCTCAACCGCCTGTTCCATGCCGCGCAAGAGAGAAGGTGAATAGAGTTGTTCCAGCGTGGGTGACAAAAAGACATGAGCTTCTTCCGCGTTTTTTACGCCGCGCAGGGCGAGTAAGCGGGCCAGAATGGGGGAAACGCCAGCTTCAGTGCGAAGACTCTCCACCACAGATGGATCGAAGGGACGATAAACCCAGCGGCTATTCATCTTCCTGGTCGGTATCGTCAATCAGAATGCCGTCGTAATCGTCGGCCATGTTTTCCAGGCGCTGGTAGCTTTCATACCACGGAGTGGAGACCTCATAGAGAAAGATCACGCCCTGGCACGGAAATCCCAGCTGGACGAATCCTACTTTGCCCACAAAGTTACGCAGCCAGCGGGCTTCTTCCAGGTCTTCTTCACTCATATACTCGATTTCCTGCAGGCGGTTCACCAGCAGGTCAACGTCTTCTTTATCGAGGTCGGCAAAGTTCATCGTGACAAAGGCCACGCCAGCGGCCTTGGCCAGTTCAACAAAATCTTTCCAGGCATCCGGATGGTCTTCGTCCGCGGTCCAGGGGACGTTGGGCACTTCGTCGCTAATGAACGCGTTATAGCGGCGCAAGCCATGACCTTCCGTGAAGGCGATCATGTCATCTTTCAGATTATGAAGGTCTTGATCCATGAGTGGTAGAAACCATCATAACGCGTTCTTTCGTTCGCGGTAAAAATCTAATACGGCGAGTAAGAGACAGGCAGGGCGATCATGGCTTCGCAGCCGGTGCGATCCGTTCTGTTGGCGAGTTCCAGAACTCCGCCGTGTGCTTCAGCGATCTGGCGGCTCAGAATCAACCCAATGCCGCTGCCCCCGTGCTTGGTGGTAAAGAACGGGACAAAGAGATTGTCGCTATTGAGCAGGCCCGGGCCTTCATCACGGACAAAGATTTCCACGCTGCGCGCATTAGTGCGCCAGCCGACTTCAACCGATCCTGTGTGTCGCAGCGAGGGATCAAGCGACGCGTCCACGGCGTTGCGGACCAGGTTGATCAGGACCTGCTGAATCTGGTCCGGGTCGGCGTCAATCATTACCGTGGGGCCTTGCAGCGCGCGCACTGGCAGGCGCCGTTCCAGTGACGCCACAAGTGCAACCAGCGGACCGACTTCGATTCTGCTGCGCGTGGGCGCGGGCATCCGAGCCAGTTGCGTGTAAGCCTGCATGAAGCGGTTGAGAGACTCAACCCGGTTTTCGATGACTTTCAGGCCTTGCTGCATGTCTTGAGTTACTTCGCCCGGAAGCCCGGCGCGAGCTGTCAGCGAAGCCAGCGTGCCGACGATGGATTTGATTGGCGCCAGAGAATTGTTCAGTTCGTGGCCGAGCACGCGAATCAGGCGTTGCCAGGCTTGGCGTTCTTCTTCCCGCAACGCGCGGCTCAGATCGGAAATGATAAGGAGCTGGTGCGGAACGCCGTTCTCGCGAAACGACGTATGACTAACGGCCCAGCGTCCGTGTTTGCCGGGAAAAGTCATTTGCAGCGTTTGCGGCCCGGGGGACTCCAGAAATTCCGCCAGGCCTAGTTCTTCGGCCGTAAATCCAAGCATGCGCGGCGCAATCCTACCCATCAGCTGTTCACCGGCCCGGTTCACAATGCGCAGATTGTTCTGCTGGTCAAAAGTGAAGACGGCCACATCAATTTCCATCATCACTTTTTTCAGCAACGCGGTGGCTTCCAGGGCGCTTACTTTTTGCACTTGCAGTCGAGTGGCCAGGGCGTTGATTTCAAAGATCAGGTCGGCGAGTGAGTCTTCCCTGCTGCCACCCCGCAGACGGAAGGAAAAATCTTCTTCACGAATCGCGGCCACCATGTTGGAAAGCGTCTGCAACGGACGAATCACCTGGGCATGCAGCATGGAATTGGCAATCAACCATCCGATGAAGATAAAAAGCGTGACGGTCCACTTGAGTTCCGGGGAATGATCGCTGAACCAGAGCAGAAATTCTGCTACCACCGCGCCGGGAGCGCTCACCAGCAGCGCTACCAGGGTCATGCGCGTATCAAATTTCAGCCGGCTCGGTTTGGGCGGAGGCTGGGGAGGTCCCGTAACGGAAATAGGTTCAAAAAGCGGATCAGATGCCATACTTTTGCATGCGGCGGTACAAAGCGCTTCGGCTCAAACCAAGCGCCTCAGCGGCATGGCTGATATTTCCGGCGTGGCGGGTCAACGCCTTCCGGATGAGCAGGCATTCTACGTCTTCAAGGCCCATATCTTCTATCTTGCTGGAGCCCGCACGCTCGGCTTCCAGACCCAGGTCGGCGGGAAGCACCTGATCGCCTGCGCTCATCAACACGGCGCGCTCAATCGAATGATCAAGCTCGCGCACGTTGCCGGGCCAGGTATGTTCCAGCATCTTCTGCAGTACGCTGGGATCAAAAGTCTTTGCGGGCTTGCGATAGCGCTGGGCATAGAGCTTAAGGAAATGCGCGGCGAGCAGTGGGATGTCTTCTTTTCTTTCGCGCAGTGGCGGAATCGGCAGTTCAACCGTGTTTAGCCGGAAAAGAAGGTCAGAGCGGAAACGGCCTTCCGCGCACTCAGCCTTGAGGTCAGCGTTGGTGGCGGAGATCACCCGGACGTCAACTTTCTGCGTCTTGGATGAACCCACGCGCTCCATCTCGCCGCTTTCCAGCACGCGCAGCAAACGAGCCTGCTGTTTGAGCGGAACGTTGGCGATTTCGTCCAGGAACAGCGTGCCTTTGTCGGCGAGCTCGAAGCGACCTACGCGATCGACGCGCGCGTCAGTAAATGCGCCTTTCACATGGCCAAACAATTCGCTTTCAAACGTGCCTTCGGGAAGGCCGCCGGTGTTCACGGTAATCATGGAACGGCTGGATCGTGAAGAGAGAGCATGCAGGGTCTGCGCGACCACTTCTTTGCCGGTACCGTGTTCGCCGGTGATCAATATATTGGCATCGCTGGGGCCAATGCGGCTGATCAACGTAAGCAACGGCTGCATGGCTTTGGACTCTGCAATAAACGTGGGACGATTCTGTGCCCGCAGCAACCGGTTCTCTGCTTCCAGCCGTTCCGCGCGGCGCATGGCGCGATACAAATCAACCTGTGTACGAATGATGGTCAGCAAGCGCGTATTGTCCCAGGGCTTCTGGACGAAGTCGCGCGCTCCGCGGCGCATCGCTTCCACGGCTAGTTCCACGCTGCCCCATGCGGTCATCACCACAATGGGCAATCGGCTGTCCGCGGATTGCACGCGGCTGAGAAGTTCCATGCCTTCCTGGCCGGACGTGGTATCGCGCTGGTAGTTCAAGTCCATCAGCATCACGTCAAAGTCGCCGGTCATTACGGATTCCAGCGCGGCGGCGGGATTGCTGACCGCTTCCGTGGCATACCCCTCGCCTTTGAGCAGCAGACGCAACGCCTCACGGACGTCAGACTGGTCGTCCGCAATCAAAATGCGTACCGGCTCCGTCCGTGGATTGCTGGCTGCGACTTCGATTTCTTCTGCTCTCGTTGGCACCCATGTACTCCGAAATTCAAAGCTTGTCTTAAATCCTGCTTGCGCCAGCCCGGCTTACGCCGTGGCGCTATCCGGCGGTGCGGAGGAATCCGAAACGATCCATCCGTCTTTGAGCTGGATGATACGGTTGCCAAAAGCCGCGTTGGCTTCTGAATGCGTCACCTGGATAATGGTGGTCCCCGCGTCGTTCAGCCGCTTGAACAATTCCATGATCTCTTTTGCCTGGGCGGAGTGCAGGTTGCCCGTGGGCTCGT
>JANXPR010000078.1 GCA_025357215.1 Acidobacteriaceae bacterium
CCGCCAGGACTTGGTGGCGCTGACTCGCAGGGACAGCGGAGAGATCGTATGCAATCCACGCGGGCACTCCGCTGGAAATGCTCTTGCAGAATCCGGTTGAACTCGATGAAGTTCAGATTGAGGCGTCCATCAAGCAATACAGTGGACAGATGAAGAACCAGCCGCCGAATATTCCCAATCCTCCGGCCAGCGCAATCAGTCAAATGGGAACGTGCTACACACCCGGCACTCCGGGTACCCCGGACACGATCAACCCCGGCACTCCGCCAACGGTGATTCCGGGAACTCCGGCGACGCCAAACTCGCCCGGCACACCGGACACGGTCATCCCCGGGACGCCGCCCACAATCATTCCAGGAACTCCGGGAACGCCGGGCACATCGTATCCGTGCCCACGGCGTCCATAGCCCTTCCAGGCGTTCCCAGGGCAACCCACAATATGCGGCTGTGCCGGTGACTGAAGTTACCGCACGGCATGGCCGCATGGCGGGTTCAAAGCGCGAAACCGCCTTGAGATGGACTGCTGATCCTGCTACAGTTTTCTTCTGGAAGCCCCGGTAATTCCCCTTCACTAAATCATGGCCAGGCAGGAGCCTAAAAATGTCGCGAATGATCCGTTTTGTTTCTGTTCTTTTATTACTTTCAGCCTTTGCCGCGGCGCAACAGCCGCATAAGAAACGCGTTGCCGTACTGGACTTTGATTACGGCACGGTCAAAAGCTCCATAGCCGAGATATTTGGCGGCAATGAAGACGTGGGCAAGGGCATCACCGATCTTCTGGTGACCAAGCTGGTGACGGACGGGAATTACTCCGTAATCGAGCGCAAGGTTCTGGACAAGATTCTGGCCGAACAGAACTTCGGCAACAGCGACCGCGCGGACAACGCCACCGCCGCCAAGATCGGCAAGATGCTGGGCGTGGACGCCATCATTGTGGGGTCCATCACCAAGTTCGGCCGCGACGATAAATCCAAGAGCTTTGGTGGACTGGGCGTTGGCCCGCGCGTGATTGGCGGACTGGGCGTGAAAAAGAGCGAGTCAAAGGCGGTTTGCGGAATTTCCGCCCGCCTGGTTGACACCACCACCGGCGAAATCCTGGCCGCGGTCAACGGCGCCGGCGAATCCAAGCGGTCCGGTTCGTCGCTGATCGGCGGCGGCGCGGGTAGCCGGGGCGGCGGCGTAGGCGGCTTTGATACGCATGCTTCCAACTTTGGCCAGACCCTGCTGGGTGAAGCCGTGATGCAAGCCGTGGAAGACGTGGGCGGCAAACTGGACCAGTCTGCTGACAAATTGCCTTCCCGTAAGTCTGAATATTCCGGCGTGGTGGCGGACGCCAGCGGCAATACCCTGATCATCAACGTAGGCCGCAAAGCCGGCGTGCAAGTCGGCGATAAGGTCGAAGTCGGACGCACCGGCAAAGTGATCAAAGACCCCACCACCGGCAAGGTCCTGAAAACGCTGTCAGTCAAAATCGGCGAAGGCACCGTGACGGAAGTGGACCAGGACTCGGCGACCGTGGAATTTGCGGGACAGGGACCGGTGAAAGTCGGCGATTCGGTAAAGACTCCCCAATAATCATGTCGCTACGCTCCACACTGCTACGGCAGCTTTATCGATGGACACGTGGTTCCGCTCTTGTTGCGAGCAGCTCGCCGCGCTAGTCGGGCTCGCTGCTTTGTCCTTCGTTTTCACAAAGACAAACCCCTCGGCTGAAATCGAGGGGTTTTGTTTTGCAGATCTTGGGATGATGAGGGATTGCGCCTACTTCTTGGTTTTTTTCTTGGCTTTCGCTCCGGCTTTCGCCGCCGACTTGCTTTCTTCGGCTTTTGCCGTGGCGCGCTGGGCCAGAGCGTAGTCCACCACGCGTTGCATTTCCACCACTGGTGCAGGTTTTCCCGACCAGGTTTCAAATTGCCGCGCACCCTGATGGACGAACATTTCCGATCCCAGAATCACATGCATGCCCTTGGCGCGGGCGATTTTAACCATTTTGGTTTCCACCGGCGTGTAAACCATTTCGAAGAAGTATTTGGCTTTGAGCTCCGCTTCGGTGATCGGCAGCGGATCGCGATTGCCTTCCATGCCCACGGGAGTTGCGTTGATGATCACGTCAAACTCCAGCTTCTTGAGCATGGTCCGGTTGATGGCTTTGGCGCGGGCTTGTTTGGCAAGATTCTGCGCGGGGCCTGGTGTGCGATTCAGGATGTAAACTTCGGCTCCGCGTTCTTTCAACCCGAACACGGCAGCGCGGGCAGCGCCACCAGCGCCCAGCACTAGGATGCGAGCGCCTTGCAGGCGAATGCGGCTTTCCAGCGGACGCACCACGCCGGTGACGTCCGTATTGAAGCCGTAGAGATTTCCGTCCTGTGCGCGGACCACCGTGTTGCATGCGCCGATCTTGGTGGTGAACGGATCAGTCTTGTCCAGATGCTTGAGAATCTCTTCCTTGTACGGCATGGTGATGCTCATGCCGGCGATGGGAATTTCTTTCACGCAGGACATGAGATCGTCCATGGATTTGGCGTGCAACGCCAGGTAGACGCCATTGACGTTTTCGCGGCGGAAGGCCGTGTTGAGCATGACCGGAGAAAGCGATTGCGTTACCGGATCACCGGCAACGCCGTAGACGCGCGTGGCGGCGTCCACTTGGTCAATGCGATAAGTTTCGCGCAGCGCGCGGGCTGTCACCTGGCCGGGCGCGGTTTCTTCACCGGCGCTGGCGGAACCAAACGTGAACTGGCTTCCGGCGCGGACGCACAGCAACCGGCTGATGATGCCTTGTTCGCCCATGCAGAGCCCGACGAGTGAATGTTCATGGCTATGTTTTTCCAGGAACTTCATCATCACCACGTTGTCGTGGAGCGAATTGGCGGTGCTGACTATTTTGAAGAAGTCCGCCGGGTACTGGCGCATTTTGCTGAAGGTTTCTTCCAGCTTTTTGGTGCCGCGGAAATCGTGGAACGAGAGAATCAGGTTGGCCGAACGGCGTAATTTCACGAAATCGGCCTGTTTCAAGTGGCTGGCGGACTCTAGCTCGATATCAACTAAATGGCAGCCTAGGGTCGCGGCCTTTACCAGAATGTCAACTTCCGCGGCGATGGAACCCCGGAATTTGCCTCCGTTGGCGACCCGGCGGCAGGTAGCCACAATCAAGGCTTCCGGGTGGTATTCCACAAAAGTCTTGAGTTTGCCCAGGCCCAGGGCCGGCTTGGCAAGGTAGTCTAACCTGAACTCAATAAAGGGGTTTTCCCGTATTATAACGTCGGCTTTTTGCACCATTTCCACCGGATTGGTGGCGGCAATAGCCACACAAACCCGGGGTAAACGGGCGGGCAGGAAGCGGGGCGCGGAAGTAGTTGTAGGTCCTATCATTTACATCGGTAACAAAGTTGGCATCATACGTGACGGAAAATCATAGATGCAAGACCCGAATGCGGGACGGAAAATGTACTTCTGTAATCAAGTGTATCTTCTAAGTAAATAAGAAGTTAGTTGAAGTTGCCGGAATGGCGGTGATAGTGTTCCACCAGGGTCTATTGTGCCCTGCGGGGAGAGCAGTGTCTGTTTTCCCGCTCGGTATGGGAGGTAGCATGAAGAACACTGGTCTGTTTATTTTGGTGCTGGCCGCAGCCGCCATGGGGCACGCGCAACCGCCGGCAACGTCCGATGCGCCCACGCAAAAGCAGCGCACGGCCAATGTGGATATCGGCAATGCGCCCACGGCGTATGACATGTACTGCTCCGGCTATATCACCACGGACAAGGTTCCGGAAAACCGTTTCGTGGCTGCCGGATGGACCAGTCCGGACCAGACCCGCTACGCCGCGGCTGCGGACCACATCTTCATTCACGGTCGCGACATGAAGGAAGGCGACCGGTTCACGGTCGTCCGCAAGGTAAGAGATCCTAACCGCTATGAACTTTATCGCGGACAAGCTGGCGCCATTCGCGACGCCGGCCAGCCCTACTTTGAGTTGGGCTACATAAAAGTTGTGGACGTGCAGAAAGACACGGCGATCGCTGTGCCGGAGTTGAGCTGCGCGGAAATAGTTCCTGGAGACCTGGTCATCCCGTTTGAAACGCGTGAAGCGCCGGTGTTCCGCAAAGTTTCCCTGGACCGTTTTACTCCGCCCAGCGGTAAGATGGTGGGCCGCATCATCATGGCCAATGAGTTCGATACGTTCATCGGATCGAAACACAAAGTTTATTTGAGCATTGGAGCGGAGAAAGGCCTGAAGGTGGGCGACTACCTGCGCGCCACCAGAACGTATTCGGCAACCTATGCCGATCCGGATGCCGGGCTTTCCCTGCACGCCAGCGCCAATGAAGATACCCAGATGAATCCCCAGAAGCTGTCGCGCGGTGACGTTTCCGGTTTGCCGCGGCTCACCCTGGGCGACATGGTGGTCATCCAGGTCCATCGTAAAAGCGCCACGGCCATGGTTTTGACCGCGCTACAGGATATTCACGTGGGTGACGGCGTGGAGCTGATGGACGTTACGGCCGCACCTGAAATCCAACCGGTACTGCCGGTTTCCGCCGGCGGCCCAGGAGCGGCTGAAAATGCCGTGGCCGTGAACGACAAGGGCGCTCCGCCGACGATTACTTGCACGGCTTCACCCACTACGGTCCGCGTTGGTGAAAACGCCAGCATCAATTGCCAGGCTGCCAGCGCTGATAACCGTCCCTTGAGCATTACGTTCGTGGCCAACGGTGGACGCCTTTCCTCCAACCGCAACCAGGCCACGCTAGATACCTCTGACGTCGGCTCCGGACCGATTCAGGTCCGCGCCACGGCTTTTGATGAC
>JANXPR010000098.1 GCA_025357215.1 Acidobacteriaceae bacterium
AACCTACCGTTTGAAACAGAATGTGGGAAAGGGACAACGCCCCGTCTTTTCCGGTCCCCATACAACCACAAGGGAGCTGGTTCTCCTTCGCGGGAAAAATCTCAAAGATTCAGCATTGCTTACTTTCGCGGTATTCGAAGAAACTACCGTGGTGTGGGTACTAACCAATCAGGGAGTTCGAGAAATTCGCATTCCCGTGAGTTCAAACACCTTGCAGAAAGCCGTTGACAGATTTCATTCGCTTTGCGCCGACCCAAATTCTTCACTGACAAAGGTAAATCTCTCCGGGTTACGTTTATACCAGTGGCTGATCTACCCCTTGGAGGAGGATATCAAAGACAAACGCACGGTATTCGTGGAGGCTGACACGTTCCTCTCGCAAGTACCGTGGCCAGCCTTGGTGAACGAAGCGGGCGCTTACCTGGGGCAGCGGTTCCGAATTGTGCTTACACCGGGCCTTTTGTATTCGGAACGGCGCGTGAGAAAACGGCGCTACTTGGGAAGTGCTTTGTTCGCGAACCCTGCGGCCGTCACGCTGGGACCTGAACAATATCCGTCTCTTCCCGAAGCAGCAGAGGAGGAGGAACAAATCCGCAGGCTTTACCCTGCGGCAACCTTTCTGTCTGGCGGGCAAGTTAACGCGGGCCGAATTTTACAGGAACTGAAACAGGCGAATTTTTTTGAGTTCGCCGGTCATGCCAGAAGCAGGCAGTACGGTGGAGAGTTGATTATTCATGGTGAAAACGGCGGCGACGTGCTCTCGGCGTCGCGACTCGGTGAACTGAATCTGAGCAAGACCGACCTAGTTGTATTGTCGGCGTGTTCAACAGCGTTATCACAAGGGGATACACCCCGGGATCCCAATGGACTTGTGCGGGCGTTCCTCAGGTCGGGTGTTCACTCGGTAATTGCGAGTACATGGGACGTGGATTCGGGAGCCACGTTCCAGCTGATGACGCAATTTCATCAGGCTTTTCATCGTGAGGCTGATGCAGCGCTGGCGTTGAGGGAAGGCCAGGCCGCGGTGTTTAGGTCGGGGAAACAACATCCCTACTATTGGGCAGCCTTCGAGTTATTTGGCGATATTGACTAATGCAAATGGAGGACTTTTGAAAATGGCGTCTGCGATTGCAACGATCAATGTAATGATTCAGGGCTTGTTTTTTCTGGAACGAAAGAAGAAAGGCAAAACAAATATTCTTGAGATTACAGCACCCGCACTTTCTGATCATCATTTCCTTGGAGGAGTCCGCGGCAATCTCGTGCGACTGGACGGTCGGAAGATCAATTGGACGCGCGTGGGTTTAAAGGGCGGATCACCAAAACGGCCAAGGCCTGGTTGTAAGATTCCCGGCGATGTTAAGCTGACCATTCCTCAGTTCGACCGAAACGTAACGAACACGGGAGACATAGTTGGAAAGTGGAAGGGCAAAATCCTGCTTCCTTGGCCGATTCAGTTTTCGACGCTACGACAAGGAGCGTTCCCGACATACAAGTCACGCACAAAAAAGAAGCCTGAAGAAACGCAGGTCGGTAGAAACGTTGAATTTCATTGTTATAAGGACAAGAACTCTAAGTTAGGGGTTGTCACGGTTTTGCGCTACGAGTATGCATTGGCATTGCCTTCACTTGCCGCATGGAAGCCGACTCTGAATTTTCATTTCTACTTTCAGCCGCCTAAGGGCCACGATATCGATGACGTTAATCGTGACCTTTGCAAAGCCAGTAACCTCTTTGCCAATCCCGACGAGTTCGAAGTTCAGATTGACAAACAATCCCCTGCGGGAAGCGTGATAGTTCCCATCGGACAAGGTCCTTATCTGCTCGGCATGGGGCCGGAGGACGAACTTGGTATCGACGAACACATTCAGTTAGTACCAGAAAGAGAAAGGTCCAAGACCGTACCGATTTCTGGCAGTGCGAATTGTCCCCACTTTTATGTGGGCCCCTAGAAATGGATATGGCCCTTCCTCAGATCGATCTAACTGCGGTATCCTCCTCCTTCGCATTCGGAGGATACCGTGCTCTCATATACACGCTGCACGCTTCGCACAACCGCTTTCGGTATGTTGGCAATAACAGCTTTGGTCTTGGGATTGCTCGTCCAGCCAGCGTCCGCACTGCAAGCTGCGGCGGAAAAATCATCTAACGCCAAGCCCGCCCCGCCTGCCCGCAAGTCGGTCCAGCCGGGACGTGTGATTCAGCCGGAAGCGATTTCGCAGGTAAGTCCGGACATGTTGAAGTCGTTGCACTGGCGCAGCATTGGTCCGTTTCGCGGTGGACGCACACGCGCGGTGGCCGGCGTCCCCAGCCAGCCGGCGGTCTTCTATATAGGCGTGTGCAACGGCGGCGTGTGGAAAACCAACGACTACGGCCGCACGTGGAAGCCGATCTTCGACGAACAGCCAACAGGGTCGATAGGCGCGGTTGCGGTGGCGGTGTCTGATCCGAATGTTGTTTACGTGGCCAGCGGAGAGGGGCTGCATCGTCCGGACCTGTCAGTGGGCGACGGAATTTACAAGTCCACGGACGCGGGCAAGACTTGGACTCACCTTGGCCTCCGCAATGGCCAGCAGATCCCCGGACTGGCGGTTGATCCACGCGATCCGAACAAGGTGTTCGCGGCGGTGGCCGGGCATCCGTACGGTCCCAATAAGGAACGCGGGGTTTATCGATCATTGGACGGAGGTGCGAGTTTCCAAAAGGTACTGCCTGCGAGCGCCGGCGCCGCAGGTAAAGATGCTGACGATGAAAACATTGGCGCGGACGACGTGGTGATCGACCCGTCCGACTCCAACATTGTCTACGCCACGCTGTGGGAAGCACGCCAGGGACCGTGGGAAAACGGTGCGTGGAACGGATCAAGAGGTGGAATCTTTAAATCAACGGACGGCGGCGCAACTTTCCAGCAACTCGGCGGCGGATTGCCGAAAGACATTATTCAGGCGCACATCGCGATCTCTGACAGCGATCCCAAGAAACTATTCGCTTCAGTCGGATTCAAGCCGAACAGTATTGCCTTGTTCCGCTCGGATGATGCCGGTGCGACATGGACACAGGCAACAACTGATCCGCGTCCCACGGGACGCATTGGCGGTGGCGACCTGTCAGTTCCGCGTTTTGATCCCAAGAATCCCGAGACGATCTACATGGTCAGCACGGTCACCTGGAAATCCACCGACGGCGGCAAGACGTGGACGGGCTTCCGCGGCGCTCCAGGTGGCGACGACTATCAAGGCATCTGGATCAATCCGAATGATCCGAAAACGATCATCCTGACCAGCGACCAAGGCGCAATTGTGAGCGTGAACGGCGGCGAGACGTGGGGCAGTTGGTACAACCAGCCGACCGCGCAGATGTATCACGTAAATGCGGACAACGCGTTTCCCTACCGCTTGTGCAGCGGACAACAGGAGAGCGGTTCGGCGTGCATTTCCAGTCGAGGCGATGATGGCCAGATTACGATTCGCGAATGGCATCCGGTATTGGCGGAAGAATATGGGTACGTCGTGCCTGATCCGCTCAACGCGGACATAGTTTATGGCGGCAAGCTTACGCGTTATGACCGCAAGACCGGCCAGGCACAGAACATCATGCCCAAGCCGTTCCGCGGTCCGGACTTTCGTGCGCTGCGCACGGAACCGATTGTGTTTTCGCCGATCAACCCGCGCGTCCTTTATTTCGCGACCAACACACTGTGGAAGACCGCGGACGCGGGCCGCAGTTGGCAGCAGATTTCGCCGGACCTGACACGCAAGGATTTTGAAGTTCCGGCGACCGTGGGCAAGTACCGCGATGAGCCCCTGGCCAAGGCCACGCAACGTGGAGTGATCTACGCGGTGGCGCCGTCACCGCTGGACATCAATCGAATTTGGGCCGGCACGGACGACGGGCGAATCCACGTAACCACCAACGCCGGCAAAGACTGGACGGAAGTTACGCCGCCCACGATGAAGCCATTCCAGAAAGTTTCCATTATTGAAGCCAGCCATTTTGACGCGCAGACGGCGTACGCGGCGATCAACACGCTACGGCTGGATGACCTGCGTCCGCACATCTTGCGTACGCGCGATGGCGGCAAGAGCTGGACGGAGATTGTGAACGGAATCCCCGCAAATGAAAACGTGAACGCGGTGCGCGAAGATCCGGTACGCCACGGACTGTTGTTTGCCGCCACGGAACGCGCCGTCCATGTTTCGTTTGACGATGGCGACCACTGGCAATCTCTGCGACTGGATATGGCGCCGAGCTCGGTGCGCGATGTGATTATTAAAGGCGATGACCTGGCAGTGGGCACACATGGCCGCGGCTTCTGGATTCTGGATGACATCACGCCGCTGCGGCAATTCGATCCGAAAACAATTTCGACGGACAATTTGTTCAAACCGCAAACGGCAATTCGCGTCCGCTGGAGCATGAATCCTGATACGCCGCTGCCACCGGACTTCCCTGCTGGAGAAAATCCTCCGGACGGCGCGGTGATCGACTATTACCTTCAGTCGGCCGCGAATGGTCCAGTCACGTTGGAGATTAAGGATGGAACAGGAAAGATAGTCCGCAAATATTCCAGCGCGGATAAGCCTGATCCGGTTGATCCCATGCTGGCGATTCCGGCGTATTGGGTTCGGCCTTCGCGCGTGATGTCCGCAGCGGCAGGCATGCATCGCTGGCTATGGGACATGCATTACGCTCCCGTCCCGGGCGTGGAAGCTGAGTATCCGATATCAGCAGTACCGCACAACACGGCGCCGCAACCCAGCGGACCATGGGCCATGCCGGGACAATACACGGTCGTACTTACGGCCAACGGAACGAGCTATTCGCAACCGCTCGCGCTCAAGATGGACCCGCGCGTGAAGACATCGCAATCCGGATTGCTGCAACAGTTCAAGCTTTCTGAACAGCTTTACAACCAGTTGTTGACGCTGTCTCCGGCGGCGGAAGATGTGGCCGCGGTCCAGAAGCAGCTGAAAGACTTGCAGAAGACAGCGCAAGGTGACGTGCTGGCGGCGGTGAATAAGTTGGACCAGAGCCTGCAAGCCTTGGCCAGCGGCCGAACGCGCCGACCGGGTGCGGGAACAGAGCCTCCGTCACTGGGCGGATTAAAGACGCGCTACCTGGCACTGCTGGGCATGTTTCAGGAAGTGGATGAGACACCGACCACGCAGGCGGCGAGCGCTGTCCCCGATCTGGAAAAACAACTCTCTCCACTAATGGAACAGTGGAAGGAAATCAAGGCTGATGACATTCCCGCGTTGAACCAGATGCTCAAGAAAGCCAACATGCCGGAATTGAAGATGGAGTCGGCGATGACGGCAGCGAAGCCAGCGGTGTCGTCGCGGGATAAGGACGAAGAGTAGGTCCTCGGCACAACGCAACTCAGCTTCATTTACCGGGCGAAGGTTGGAGAAATCGGTAATTTGACACCGATTCTCCATCCAAGTACCCTCCATTTGGAGTCAACTCATGAAACTGCGTTCCATTGCTGTCGCTCTTTCCCTGCTGATCGCTTCCCTGCCACTGATCGCCCAAGAGCATCAACATCACATGGACTCCAACGAAAAACTGGGCAATGTGTCGTTCCCGATCTCGTGCCGGATTGACGTCCAGAAGCCGTTTGAGCATGCCGTGGCGCAGTTACACTCGTTTGAATACGAGCCGGCGGGCAACGAGTTCAAGCAGATCGCGGAAAAAGACCCGACGTGCGCGATGGCCTATTGGGGCCAGGCCATGAGTTTGTTCCACGGGCTGTGGAGCCGCCCGTCAAAAGCGGACTTAAAGCGCGGAGAAGAATTGAGCGAGAAAGCGCAGCAGGTGAAGGGCGGCACGCCACGCGAGCACGAATATGTTGACGCCGTTGCCGTGCTGTTCCATGACGCCGATAAAGTGGAACATCGGCAACGCGTTGATAGCTACGCCAAGGCCATGGAAAGAGTAGCGACCGACAATCCTAAAGATCGCGAAGCGCAGGTGTTTTATGCGCTGGCGTTACTGGCGGCGGATCACGGCGATCCTTCGCATCAGAGCGACCGGAAGGCCGTGGGCATCCTGAATAAACTTTTTGACGAGCAGCCGGACCATCCGGGAATCGCGCACTACATTATTCATGCGTGTGACAATCCGGCGATGGCCAGCCTAGGCCTCTCCGCGGCGCGCAAGTACGCGGCGATTGCACCGGCGTCATCGCACGCCGTCCATATCCCGTCGCACATTTTTGCCCGCCTGGGATTGTGGCAGGACAGCATTGCCTCCAACTCAGCAGCGCTGCAAGTTGCCGACAAGATGGCCGCCATGCACCTGCACACGATGCATCACCGCATGCACGCCATGGACTTCATGCAGTACGCTTACCTGCAGATCGGCGATGACGCCAACGCCAAAGGCATGTATGAGAAGCTGACCAGCTACAAACGCGAAGAAGTGGAAGAGGACTACCAGGATTATTACGACGAAATGAAGACCGGCTACGCGGCGCTCTACGCCGTTGAACGCCGCCAGTGGAAAGAGGCGATTGCTCTGGAACCAGTGGCCGGCGCCAAACCGAACATCCAGGCGCAGACTTATTGGGCGCGCGCCGTTGGCGCTGGACATCTGCATGACGTGGCTGCGGCACAAGATGCGCAGAAACATTACGAAGAAGGTCTGGAAGCGCTGCGTAAAGGACCTAAAGCTTATATGGTGGACGGCCTGAAGAGCGAGACCGAAGAAGTCCAGGCATGGACGCTTTATGCGCAGGGCAAGACGGACGAAGCCATCAAGATCCTGCGCGTAACGGCCGATCGTCAGGACAAAGTAGGCAAGTTTGAAGTCGAGATTCCCGCGCGGGAAATGCTGGCGGACATCCTGCTGGAATCCGGTCACGCCAAAGAAGCCCTGGCGGAATACGAAGTAGCTTTGAAGACCGATCCCAACCGCTTCAACGAACTTGCGGGCGCCGCGCAAGCCGCCGACAAGCTGAGCCAGAAGGACAAATCTTCCACTTACTACGCGCAACTGGTGAAGAATTGCCAGGGCGTGGCGAGCGACCGTCCGGAGCTGGCGAAGGCCAAGACGCTGGTGGCGGCGAAGTAAATTCGCCATGACAAACGAATGAACCAAACTCCAATTTCGGTCCCCGACCTTCTGGACCAACTGGAGTCCCACTACGGGCCGCAGAAGGCTGGCTGGCCCACCGATCCTTATTTGTTTCTCGTTTGGTGGCACTGCGGCTATCCGGCTAGTGACGCCGCGTGCGGCAAAGGTTGGACGGCTCTCAACGCCGAAATTGGCACTGATATTGAGAAGATTCTAGCGGCAACGCCGGCAGCGCTGGCCAAGGCCCTAAAACCTGGCGGCATGGTGCCGGAACTGCGAGCGATGCGGCTTAAGGAAATCGCGGCCCGGGTAAAAGACGAATTTGGCGGCGATCTGCGCGCCGGACTCGTGGGTCCCGTGGAACAGGCGCGCAAGCTGCTGAAAAAGTTTCCCAACATCGCCGATCCGGGCGCAGACCGCATCTTATTATTTGGAGAAATTGCGCCGCTGCCGGCGGTTCCCTCGAATTGTCCGCATGTGCTAGTAAGGATACGCAGCGGGCAGGAGCGGGAAAACTACGGGGTCACGTATCGGGAGGCGCAGGAAGCGATCGCAGCGGAGGTTCCGGCAAAATTAGCAGCGCGGATGCGGGCGTTCCTGTTGCTCAAGCGCCACGGACAGGAACTGTGCAAGCGTACTAAGCCAAAATGCGAGCAATGCCCGGTGAGTGCAGAGTGCGAATATTTTGCGGGTAAGAAAAGAGGGCGGGCATCGCGGGTGCGGGGCTGAGAGAACGGCGCGTCTTTGTCGGCTCTGATTGACCCATTGTAATGCCTTTGGAGTACGGAAAGATCTTCTTGTGCCGCATCTACGGCGCTCAACCTTCTCTCTACGCTTACCCAGACTCTCACGGCCTGGGCTACCACTATGTCGCGCCTGCGGCGCTAGCTCCCGACCAGCTTTTTCGCTGTCCTGAAAACATCCAGCAGCATCCTCTCCGTCAGCTTTCCCGTGTTTGTGTTTTGCAAAGAAGGATGGAAAGCGCAGAGCAAGGTGCGGCCGTCCGGCATTTTGTAGCGCTGGCCGTGGGCAAATGTGTAAGCCGACTTGGTTTTGATCTGGCCGTGGCGTTTCACGTGGTTTAAGTAGGCATCGAAGGCAATCTTGCCCAGAACGACGATGACCTTGACATTTTTCAGCGCAGCGAACTCGCGGTCGAGATAATCGGCGCAATTGGCGATTTCGTCAGGACTGGGCTTGTTGGCCGGCGGAGCGCAACGTACAGCCGCGGTGATGTAGGCGCCGGAAAGTTGCAATCCGTCGTCACGATGCGTGGCCGTGGGTTGGGAGGCAAATCCTGCCTGGTGAAGCACGGGATAAAGAAAATTTCCTGAGCCGTCACCGGTAAAGGGACGCCCTGTGCGGTTTGATCCGTGCGCTCCGGGCGCCAAGCCTAGAATTAAGACGCGTGCTTTAGGATCGCCGAAGCCGGGAACCGGTTTAGCCCAGTAGTCCCAGTCACGATAGGCACGGCGCTTTTCGCGGCCGATTTTCTGGCGATACTCCACCAGCCGCGGACAACGGGTGCAGGCAATGATTTCTTTGTTGAGAACGGTCAGCGCGAGGGACATCCCACAGATGAGTGTACAACGCACGTTCACTCACCTGCGGGAATGGAATGATTGCTAGGGAATGATGATGGTAGTTTTACGCGTGGCCGAGGTTATCGCACTCAACGTGGTCACGCTGTACGATGCTGGCCAGGGCGTCAAGAAAAACTTCCGGGCCTTCCAGGGGATTAATGTGCAGCTCCGATTTGTCCGCCCCGACATGTTCATAGGGGTCAAGGACCACGGAAGGTACGCCATGACGAAGCGCTTCTGAACACAGTTCGCGGCGGTCTTGAGCGGACACAGAGTGCCCGACGATCAACGCGCACACGTACCGGTCACGTAGCACTTTCAAGGCTGATTGAGTGTTGGTAACAGGGATTACGCCGTATCCGGCATGGGCCAGCACCGCATTACGAATGGGCGCCAGCACCCTGTCCGAAGAAATGGAAAGGACTGCAGGTCTCATATTTTATCCGTCGTCTGTTTATGATCTTGCTGTTACCTAGGAGTATTCCCCGGAACTAAGGCGAAATCAAGTAAAAAAGAGATAAGTTTTGACTTACGAAGGGGTTGGGGAGAGGCCCGAAGTGCGAAAATGCACGCTTTTTGAGGCCCTAGCAGACCTTGGGAGCCCTGGCAAGGTGACTTTCGCGGTTTGACCGCCGGGGAAAGCTCTCTTACACTGGAGGTGTAGTAATACGCGAAAAGACCCCCAAAATTTGCCATCCCCTCTAGGCGCCAATACTGGGCAACAAATACTAGGCAACCGTACTAGGCAAACATCGAAGGAAAAACACTTTGGATAACGTGACTCCTGAAAACAAGCCGTCTGAAGCGCCAGCATCCCACCAGGCTGGAACCGGACTGGCTGATCAGCCCGAAGGCGGCACACCCGCGGCGGGCGAAGACATTTACGCGGCTTGCCGTCGCGAAATAACGATTGAAATTCCAGCAGACGTGGTTGAAGAAGAACGCGAGCGTATGGTCAAGGCGTACACATCGCAAGCGCGCGTACCGGGCTTCCGCAAAGGCAAAGTCCCAGGCAGCGTGGTTAAGAACCGGTTCTCTGACAAGATTCAGGAAGACCTGCTGGAGTCGCTGGTGCCGCAGTATTTCCGGGTAGCCGTGATGCAGAGCGGCCACCAGCCGATATCCGCGCCGAACATTACGAACCTGAAAGCTGAACCGGGCCAACCCATCGTCTTTACGGCGCATTTTGACGTGATGCCGGAATTTGAACTGGGCGACTATAAAAAGATCAGCGTTGAAAAGCCGGAAGTCAGCATCTCTGACGAAGAAGTGGAAACCGAATTGGCCAAGTTGCGTGAGAGCCAGGCCGCTTATGACGCCATCACCGAAGAGCGCGCAGCCAAAGACGGCGACTTTGCCCAGGTGTCATTTGAAGCCACTCCCAAAGATCCGGTTGCTGGCAGCGAGCCCGCCAAGCCTGTCCACATGGATGAAGTGTTGGTGGAGATTGCCGCGCCGAACACGATTGCCGAGTTCACGGAAAACATCCGCGGCATGAAGGTGGGCGACGAAAAGAATTTCGACGTCAACTACGTGCAAGACTTCCATGATCCCCGTCTGGCGGGAAAGTCCTTTGGCTACAAAGTGAAGCTGAATGGCATCAAAAAGAAGACCACGCCGGAACTGACGGACGCGTTCGTAAAAGAGCTCAACCCGGAATTCACGTCCGTCGACGACCTGAAGACGCGTATCCGCGAAAACATGGAGCACCAACGCTTCCACGAAGCGGACCATGCCGCCAAGGAACAGCTGATCGAACAGCTGATCGCCGCGCACGAGTTCCCGGTCCCGCAGTCGATGGTGGAACACCACATTGACCTGCGCCTGGAACGCGGACTGCGCGCGCTGGCCGCCCAGGGCATGCGCACGGAAGACATGAAGCGTCTGGACTTCCCTCGCCTGCGCGCCGCGCAGCGCGATGCCGCAACCAAGGAAGTGAAGTCGGGAATCCTGCTGCACAAAGTGGCGGACGCCGAAAAAATCGAAGTCAACGACGAAGAGCTGAACGAAGAAATCATGGCTCTGGCGCACCAAAGCCAACAGACGCCGGAAGCAGTGAAGAAACAGCTCAGCGAAAACAATGGCCTGGACCGCATCCGCGCCCGCATGCGCGGTGAAAAAGCGTTAAACTTTTTATATAACCGGCCGGAATAGTATTCAGGCGCAAGGGGCCGCGAACGTACGCGGCACGGAGGAAGACAAGATTATGGCACTCGTCCCAATGGTTGTTGAGCAGACAAGCCGCGGAGAACGCGCTTATGACATTTATTCCCGCCTCTTAAGAGACAACATTATCTTCATCGGTACGCCGATTGATGACACCATTGCTAATCTGGTCATCGCCCAGCTATTGTTCCTGGAAGCCGAAGATCCTGAAAAAGACATTCAGCTGTACATCAACTCTCCGGGCGGATCAATCACTGCCGGCATGGCGATTTATGACACCATGCAGTTTGTGCGTCCGGACGTGATGACCATTTGCTGCGGCCAGGCGGCCAGCATGGCGGCCTTGCTGCTGTGTGCCGGGGCGGCGGGTAAGCGTTTCGCCTTACCTACGTCAAGAATTTTGATCCACCAGCCCTTGATGTCAGGATTGAGCGGTCAGGCAACCGATATCGACATTCATGCCCGTGAAATCTTAAGGATGCGGGAAATTACCAACGAATTGATATCCAAACATAGCGGCCAGGACCTGCAAAAAGTGGAAAAAGACGTGGAGCGCGACTTCATCATGAGCGCCGTGCAGGGCAAGGAATATGGCATTATTGACGATATAATCTACAAACACAAATAGAATTGCCGAAGGATTGTGTAGGAGCTATGGCCCGGTAAGACCATACGCCTTCTGATCAAGGAGTAAGCCGTGAAACCCAGATCGCCGGAAGAAACACTTCGTTGCTCTTTCTGCCACAAGTCACAGGATGCCGTGGCCAAACTGATTTCTTCCCCCAGCGACTACCCCCGCGCCTATATCTGCGATGAGTGCGTTGCCGTTTGTAACTCCATTCTGGAAGACGACCGTACGGAATCGCATGCCGCGGCCGCTCCGAACCATCTGCCTAAGCCGCACGAAGTAAAGACGTTCCTTGACGAATACGTCATCGGCCAGGACCAGACCAAGAAAAAGCTCTCCGTTGCCGTGTACAACCACTACAAGCGGATCCACATGAACCGCACCAAGGGCAACGAAGTTGAGTTGACGAAATCCAACATCCTTTTGATCGGCCCCACCGGTACCGGCAAAACCCTGCTGGCCCAGACGCTGGCCCGCATGCTGGATGTACCGTTCGCCATTGTTGACGCAACCACCCTCACCGAAGCTGGCTATGTTGGAGAAGACGTTGAAAACATTGTACTTAAACTGCTACAAGCGGCTGACGGCGACGTAGGCCGCGCGCAAACCGGCATCATCTACATTGACGAAATCGACAAGATTGGCCGCAAGGACGAGAATCCCTCCATCACCCGCGACGTGAGCGGAGAAGGCGTCCAGCAGGCGCTGCTGAAGATTCTGGAAGGCACCATCGCCAACGTTCCTCCGCAAGGCGGACGCAAACATCCTCACCAGGAATTCACGCCCGTAGATACCACCAACATCCTGTTCATCTGCGGCGGCGCATTCGTGGGACTGGAAAAGATTATTGCCCGGCGCGTCGGCAAAAAGTCCATGGGCTTCCGCACCAACGAAGCCAAGGAAAAAGAATTTACCGAAGCCGCCAAGCGTGACACCGAACTTTTGCAGAAAGCCGAGCCGCAAGATCTGGTCCGCTTTGGCCTGATTCCAGAATTCGTCGGACGCCTGCCTGTGGTCGGCATTCTGAACGATCTGGACGAAGCCGCGCTGATCGAGATTCTTACGCGTCCGCGCAACGCCATCGTGAAGCAGTACCAGCGCATGTTCGAATTCGAGAACGTGAAGCTGCGCTTCTCTGACGGATCGCTGGCGGCCATTGCCCGTGAAGCCATGGCGCGCAAAGTGGGCGCCCGCGGACTGCGCATGATACTGGAAGAGCTGATGCTGGACCTGATGTACCAGCTGCCCAGCCAGAAACGTGTGAAAGAATTTGAAGTGACCAAGGAAATGGTCGATCGCCGAGACATTTCCCTGCCTGCGATGGAAAAAGCCGGCTAAGCTCTTTGAGGACATAAGTAACAGGCCCGCTCCGAACCGAGCGGGCTTTTAGCTTTTTGCCCGAATACGCCAACAACTTGCCTAAGGTTTTTACGCAGGGTGTTTGACTGTGTTGGTCAATTAGAATGTACACAGAAATACTCTCGCCAAAGCCGGTCGTTGTGCGTGATATTCTTATAAAGACTACCGCTGCCGGAGAGCACAGTCCTCCGGAGCAGAAGGCGAATCAGTGACCCAGACCAAGGAAAAATTCGAAACACGCAAGCTGCCCATGATGCCCATCCGGGATGTGGTGATCTTCCCGTTCATGATGACGCCCTTCATCGTAGGCCGCGAGTCCAGCGTGCGCGCTTTGGAAGAGGCCCTGGCCTCTGACCGCAAAATTTTTCTGGCCACACAGCACGATGCCAGTATTGACGAACCCAAGCCCCACGAGATTTACCAGGTCGGCACCATCGCCAATATCGTCCAGAACCTGAAGCTGCCGGACGGCAACATTAAAGTCCTGGTGGAAGGCGTGGAACGCGGCAAAATCCTGGACCTGAAGAACAATGACGGCTTTTTTGAAGCCACCGTCCGCACCGTAAAGTATTCCAACGAAACCACTCCAGTCGTGGAAACCGCCATGCAGCGCGTCCACGGACTGTTTGACCAGTACGTAAAGCTTTGCCAATCGCTCAACCTGGAACCGGTCGTCATTACCGGAATGTCCGATCCGGCAAAACTCGGCGACACCATCGCCCAGAACCTGCAACTGTCGATCGAAGAGAAACAGGAATTGCTGGAAATCTTCGATCCCGTTGAACGCCTGAACCGCATTGCCGACGTTCTGGACATTGAGATCGAAAAGCTGAACATGGACCGCACCATCCAGACGCGCGTAAAGCGCCAGATGGAACGCGCCCAGAAAGAGTATTACCTCAACGAAAAGATCAAGGCCATCCAGAAGGAACTGGGCCGCGGCGAAAAGAGCGAGTTTGACGAGCTCAAAAAGAAAATCGACACCGCAGGCATGCCCAAGGACGTTCAGGAAAAGGCCGTCCAGGAACTCAAGAAGCTGGAAGCCATGCCGCCCATGTCCGCCGAGTCCACCGTCTCGCGCAATTACCTGGATTGGCTGCTGGCCGTGCCGTGGAAAAAGAAATCCAAGGAAATCCGCAACATTGAGCACGCGGAAAAGATCCTGAACCAGGACCACTACGGTCTGGAAAAAATCAAAGACCGCATTCTGGAATTCCTGGCCGTCCGGCAACTGGTGAAGAATCCCAAAGGCTCGATTCTCTGCTTCGTTGGACCTCCGGGCGTTGGCAAAACTTCGCTGGGTATGTCGATCGCCAAGGCCACTGGCCGCAAGTTCGTCCGTATGTCGCTGGGCGGCGTGCGGGACGAAGCTGAAATCCGCGGACACCGCCGGACATACATCGGCGCGCTGCCCGGACAGATCATCCAGATGATGAAGAAAGCCGGCACCAAGAACCCAGTCTTCATGCTGGACGAAATCGACAAGATGGCCTCGGACTTCCGTGGCGATCCGGCCTCTGCCCTGCTTGAAGTTCTTGATCCCGAACAGAACTTCATGTTCCAGGACCATTATCTTGACGTCGAGTACGACCTTTCGCAGGTCTTCTTCGTCGCCACGGCCAACGTGCTGCACACCGTTCCTCCGGCGCTCCAAGACCGCATGGAAGTTCTGAGGCTGCACGGCTACACGGAACTGGAAAAAGTTGAGATCGCCAAACAGTTCCTGGTGAAGAAACAGCGTGAAGCCACCGGTCTCACGGACAAACAGCTCAGCTTTGCCGATGACGCCATCAAGGAAGTCATCCGCTCGTACACACGCGAAGCCGGCGTCCGCAACCTGGAGCGCGAGATCGGCAACATCTGCCGCAAGGTCGCGCGCAAAGTGATCAAGCAAGGCGCCGAATACAGCGCCGCTCTTACCGGCACGAACGTCTCCGAATTCCTGGGCATCACCCGCTTCCGCGACACCATGGCCCACGAGAAAAACGAAATCGGCCTGGTCACCGGCTTGGCCTGGACAGAAGTCGGCGGGTCGATCCTGAGCACTGAAGTCGCCATTGTGGACGGCAAAGGCAAACTCACCATCACCGGCCAGCTGGGCGACGTGATGCAGGAATCAGCCCACGCTGCCATGTCTTACGTCCGCTCGCGCGCGTCGCGCCTGGGACTGCCGAAAGACTTCTACCGCAACGTGGACATTCACATCCACGTGCCCGAGGGCGCGATTCCGAAAGACGGACCTTCAGCCGGCATCACCATGGCCACGGCCATCGCCAGCGCCATGGCCAAGATTCCCGTACGGCGTGACGTTGCCATGACCGGCGAAATCACACTGCGCGGCAAAGTCCTGCCCATCGGCGGACTGAAAGAAAAACTGCTGGCCGCCCTGCGCGCCGGCATCAAGGAAGCGATCATTCCTAAAGAGAATGAACGCGACCTGCCGGAAGTCCCGGAAAATATCCGCAGCCAGATGAAGATCCACCCCGTGGATAATATGGACCAGGTTCTGAAATTTGCTCTGGAAAGACCGCTGCCGGACGTTCCGGACGAAGAAGTCCAGCCGATCCCAGACGTTAAACCGGACGTGCCACGCGAGAGATACCTTTAGCCTTCAACGCTTTTCCGTACGATGCAAAGCCCGCCGCAAGGCGGGCTTTTTCATGTGGAGGCACTTCAGGAAAGTTTTCACCGCGGAGGCGCAGAGAAAAATGGGGAATCTTCCTGCGCCCTCAGTGTTCCTCTGTGTCCTCTGGGGTAAACGGCTTTGATTTTCTGAGTGTCATCTGGAACGCGAGGGACGGGCCAGCACCGTGTTTAGAACTCTAATTCAGCAAGCAGACTTAAGAGCCGAAGAAGCGTCGCCCGATCCTCCGGTGTGAGTTCTTGCCGGACTCTATCGTCGGCCGCTATTCTCGCTTTGATCAGACGTTCCCGGTATTTGTGGCCTTTCGGCGTCAACTTAACGTGAATTGCCCTACCCGACTTAGCCTTCCTCTCCGACACAAGCCCTTCCTGAACCATTGACTTGATGGCCCGATGCACCACAGTTCGGTCGAGACCTAGAAGCGTGGCGATTTGATTCTGATTGAGCCGGGCATCGCCCCGAAGTGTCGAAAGGATGAATCCGCGAGTCGCCGAACACTGCGTTTTTTTCTCAAGCCACTTTCCGACCGAGAAGTAGGCCGCGGCAATATGCGCAAGTACCGAATCGCTCAGGATGTCTCCAGGAACGCCTCTCCCGGGAACGCTGATCATAGGATGGTTACCGTCGCATCGAGAGGTCTACGCCACTGCGGCGGTTCCACGCAGCTACGAGATTTCTTTCCGATGGCAATCACCATCACAATCTCATGATGGCGGCGTGACAGCCCGAGGAATCTAGAGAGTCTCCGGCCATCAAAGCCTTCCATCGGACATGTGTTGAGTCCCAAGGCTTCGGCGGCGATCATCAGATTCTCACAGGCCAGCGATGCACTCTTGGTCGCCCACTTGAACTGGCTTGGTCGCGATACAGGAGGCATCCCCATGATCTTCCAGCAGTTCACCAGCCGAAAAATGGACCATTTGAGTGCGCCGAAAATGCCGAACGGCCCCGGCATGAAAATGATCCGGCCGATTTTCGCCGTGCGCTCGTAGTCGCGCAGTTTCTCATCGCTGAAACCGTTCCCGCGCATCCACTCCAACTGGCTTTGTGACGTCGCGGACAGCGAACCAACGTCGGCAACGGCGACGACCAGCGCCGAAGCGGTTTGCGCCGGCATCTGTCCCAGGCAGAGCTTCGCTGCGGCCGCCTTTCGGTCCGGTGATTCCACCCAAAAGAACCGATAGGGTTGCGTGTTGAAGCTGGAGGGAGCATGGCGGGCCGCATTCAGGATTTGCTCGCGCAGCGCTGGGGGGATTTCCACGGTTTCAAAGGTTTTGACCGCTCTCCGGCGCAAGATCGCTGCCAAAATGTCGTTCATGGTGCTTTCCATGTTGCTATTACAACATATGTATGTTGCAGATGCAACATAGAAAACGCATCTCCAGTCCGGTGGCGATTCTACCCGGACATTGGACAAAGCGGAGGTTGCGAACCCTCCATGGAGACGTGGAGGCACAATAAGGGTGTTCCCTCGCCTCAGTTTCCCTCGGTGTCCTCTGCGGTAAACGGTTTTGAGTTCGAACGTGTCATCCCGAAACCGAGAGTCGAGCCTTGGTGAGATTCGAGAGCTTGAGGGATCGGCTCCGCTGGTGGCGGGTGTGAGCTAAGGGGGCTTTTACGGCTAGACACTTCGACGAATCCCACCCTTCGCAAGAACCAAAGGCGCGAAGGATGGGGAACACGCGGGTGAACTTCTAAAGTATATTAGGGAAGCAGACCATGCAGAAATTGACCGCATTTATCGCAAGTAGCTTCCTTCCGCAGGATCAACCCAAGGTCCAGGCGATCCTAACTCATTTGGATACACTAAAGCCCCTAGGCTTTGTATGGTGCTCTGCGGAGCCAGCCGAGTCAGAACCAGTTTCTCGCAAGGTACAAGAACTCATCAGGACTCAAGATGTGTTCATCGGTATATTAACCGCGCGGCATCCGGTGTTCTTGAAACAGCCAACATTTTTGGAAGCTTTGAAGTTCTGGAGAGGCACGCTGAAACCGCAAAGTTTTAGTACATCGCCGTGGGTCTTACAGGAATGCGGGTTCGCTTTGTCTGCCGGCATGCCTGTGGTCCTTTACGTTGAGCCAGGTGTTGAAGCAGGCGGCCTGCAAGGAGATTTGGAATATATATCGTATCCATACCCGAACACAGCGGACGCCCTTCTGAAAACAAACGAGATGATCACCCGGCTCATGGCAAAGAAGTCGGGAATCTTGGTTGAGACGGTTGTGACTGAGAAATTAACTGCTGAGCCAGTCGAACAACCTGGGACAGAAAAAGCGGAAGGCCCGAGCTTCCAATCGGACACATCAAATACTCCAGCAGCCAAGGGGCCAACCCCCTTAGGGCAAGCATTCGTTAACATGATGGAGGCTAACTACGCTGAGGACCCACAAGTTGGGTACCCCTATTTTGAGGAAGGACTACGGCTAATTCAAGCAGGGGACGATACACTTTCTGAGATTACATGGCGGACGTACTATTATTCCATAAGGCTGGATGCAGATCCCAAGGCCTTCGACGATCTCAGGGAGCTTGCAGCGCACAATCCACTTGAAGAGCTACCGAACCGTTACCTCGGATTCGCGTTGGAAAAATATAGCGAGTTTGAACAGGCGCTCACATATTTCAAAGCGGCTTTAGCAGTGGCTAGTGCAGATATCAAATGGAATGACTCCGTTTCTTGCTCTAGATGTCTCATGAAGTTACGGCGATATCGTGAGGCTGAACACGTGCTTGTTGCGGCGTTGGGCGATGGACAACTTTCAGGAACAGCAACAGCTGGAATCTTGGCTCGGCTTTACGATGTGCTTAAAGAGGACGGTCGAAAAATCGAGGCTTTCTCTGTTGCAGAACATTCGCTAGCGAAAAATCCCGCGCAAAAGACGTTTAGATTTGGAGTGGGGTTGGACTACTATCGAAGTGATTTTGATGCCCTGTTCTTAAATCACTTCACCCTCATCGTTGATCGTGACTCGACAGACTCAGATTCGCAACACAATCTGGCGTTGGCTTTTGATCAATGTGACCTTCCGGTTCTAAGCGTTGAAGCCTATAAGCTAGCAATTGAAGGGGGCGTGTGGCTTGCGGGACACAATCTCGGAAAGTTGTATCTCAAAGCAGGTATGGCATTTGAGGCAACAGCCCTGGCAAATGAGATCTCGGTCCGAAACGGTAAGACTCCGCCCGAGGTGCTCCCATTGCTGGCTGAGATTGAGGACAAACGGAAGAAAGAAGAATCGTCAAATAAGGACCTTCAGCTGAAGGCCAAGAACCAGAAAGATTTTCTTGCATCCTTTGGGGCAGCATATCTGGACAAGACTTCACCTGACATTGACGGAGACTGGCTGTTCCCGTTCGGAAGTGTTCCCCTGTCGCGGAAAGGCAATGTCATCTCTGGGCGCAAGAGCGAGAAGGCCCTATTTTCCTCATTGCACAGCCTTTTGCGGGGAGTAGGCGCTGACACTCCCCCTCCTGACGCAATGGAAACAACCACTATTGTCGGGCGGATCACAAATCGAGCAGCTCAAATAACCGTCTCGACAACAACCGATAGGGTGAGCCTATACGGCGACGGGGGTAAGCCGCAACAAACATTCTTCCTTGCATTCAGTCCCGATGGCTTGTCAGTTCATGTAGCTGAAGTAGAAGACAATAAACTCCTGACCATAGAAACTGTAAAGAAAAAACTCAAACTCTCCCCTCCTGTGCGGTGAGTCTACTGGGCTCTATAGAACGGAATGTCAAGAGAAAGTTACTTCTCGGCGCGCGACGTGCGATGACCCAACTTCCTATTGCGCGCTCCACCTCGCTACGCGCGCGGGCCTACGGCGTGAGGAACGGTCTCTTTTCGTATCCTTACCCAGCACTTGCTCACTCAGCGCGCGATGCGCGCCTCGGAGCCGTACTGGGCTAACTTGTTTCGCGCCTAACGGCGCTGGAACTTCGCCGTTTCCGCATCCTCGCAAAGACGATCGGTCAACGCCGCGCGTCCATGGCTGTTCTAGCCATCCGTCGCGCCTTTGGTTCTTGCGAAGGGTGCGTGGAGTTGTTTGTCTACCCAGGACTTACCTCGTCGGACGCAAATAGGCCGGAGGGACCCATTTGCTCTCAAAATCCCTGGATGATCCGGCCGAAGCGCAAGGTCCCTCGCTCCTATTCGGACGCTGGTGACAACGCGTCCTCATGGACGGAGACTCGGGATGACGGTTTTTATATGGGCGAAAACGAACAGCGCCGCGAACGCGCGCTGTCAAGATGTACTTCTTCCTAATTGATTCGCTGGTGAGAGTGAGGTAGTATCGGGCAGCCCTCAGGGGTGGACGGCAAGTCGATCATTGAAAATCTAGCTCAAACCCCACAGGCGAGAGCGCCTTCGCTCCACAAAAACGCGCGGAAACCCGCGCCAAACTGGGATGAATCGGGTCAGACGCTCCTCAACCCACGCCAATTTGGGATGCGGCGTGTAAGTCCTTTAGACCTTGGGATGGAGGGGGGAGAGGTATCGCCGGAAATCGGGCGTGATCATAAAGCCTGGCGCACAGGCAAGAGTGCCTGTGCCACACAACGGTCGACTGGAATGGTTCGCGTAAGTCCTTTAGACCTTGGGATGAAAAGGGAGGGGTGCTCCGCTCAGTATTCCCCGTAATGCCCCTTCACCGCATCGAGCAGCTTCTTGGTGTCGTAGCCGACGCCGTCCTTGAAGACGATTTCCACGTTTTCGATGTCGGCGATGCGAGTGGCGGGATCGCCTTTCATCACCACCAGGTCGGCGTTCTTCCCTACGGCGATGGAGCCGATGTGGGCGTCGCGTCCGAGATAGATCGCGCCGTTCAAGGTGGCGATGCGAATTGCCTGGACCGGAGTAAATCCGGCATCGACCAGCAGTTCGATTTCACGCTGGTCGCCAAAGCCGGGGAGGTTGCCGCCGAGTCCGACCGGATCGGGGCCGGCGATGAGGAGTCCGCCGGCGGCAACGAAGGCGCGCTCCATGTCCATTGCCCGGCGCAGATTCGCGGCCGCTTTACTCTGCGTTGGCCGCGGACGATTGCGGCTATAGAGATAAGCTTCGCGCACGGGCGGCGCCATGGCCTCAAGCACCGCCGGACGCACCAGTGGCCGCGAGTCCGTGGTGGCTTCGCTGGGCACGCCGGACGCCCGCAGCGGCAGAGTGGACGTAACGGCCACATGATGACGGACGAGCGTGGCAAAGAGCTGGCTCGCCTCAGGGCTGCCTGGGGCCATGTTTTCCAGAGTGTAGTCACCGCCGCTGTCGCTGCACGTGTCGGGCGTTTTGCCGGGATCGAGCTCGGTGTTGGCCATGAATCCGTGCTCGAGATTGTCGATTCCGATCTCTACGGCTTCCGTGTAGGTGACCGAACACAAATGGCCGGTAACCTTCAAGCCGCGTTTGTGGGCTTCTTTCACCGCGGCGGCCAATTCGTCACGCGTGATGTGGGCGTAGGCCTTGAACGAAGTAACGCCACGGTCCGCCCAGAAAGCGACGGTCTGGCGAGCGTCTTCAGCGCCGGTGAGATGGTGCATTTGAAGATTAGGAAAGTCGCCGGAGCCTTCCAGATAAGGACCGGTAACGTCCAGGTGCGGGCCGGGCAGCGTACCGGCTTCAATGCCTTGCTTGAGGCGAAGGTCGGTATAGGTTTCCACGCTGCCGGCGGTGCGCGCGGTGGTGACGCCATTGGCAAGATACAGACGAGGCGCGGAGAAGGTCATCTGGTGAAAAAGCGCCGGCGAGTCATAGCTGTTGTCCGCGGCGAGATTGGGAAACGGCATGTAGAACAAATGATCGTGCATGCCAACGATCCCCGGCATAACGGAGTATCCGCGCAGGTTCAGGATAGTGGTGCCGTCTTTTGAACGCAGATCGGGAGCCAGATCGGCGCCGGGTGATATAGCGGTGATCTTGCCGTTCTCGATGGAGATATTCTGGTCGGCGACCGGCGCAGCTCCCGTTCCATCAATGATCTGGACGTGCTCAAGAATTATTTTCTTTGTGTCGACGCGTACGTACTTGCGAACTTGGGGCTTGAGAGTATCAATGGTCTGGGCGTGAATGGGCTGAGAGAGGAACAAAGCTGCGGCGGACCAGAAGAGAAGCCAGATGCGGACGCGGACGCGGCGCGAGAGCAGATACGGTTGTGCGGCGACTGAAGCGGAATACGCCGTAGCGATTGTCGGTACCAGATTGGTCTTTCCGTTCATGCCATCTCCTCCAAAACCCGCAAGACCCATGTTAGACGCCCCGATACTGGAGATGATAGGCAGATTTCATACGCTGGAAGGCGGCTATACGCGGAGCCGAAGTGCCTTCGTGGTGAGCACACGTTTTCTTGATTTCCCAGCGCTTTCCGCTACAATCTTGTCCGGCCTCCCAGCCTCCAGATCCAACTTTTTCTGCGCGATGAAACTTAAGCTACTTTTCCTGGCATGCGTCGTTGTGTGCGGCAGCGGATTTGTCTCGCCTCCGCTGGCGCTGGCGCTTGGACTGGTATTCGGCTTCACCTTTACCCATCCGTTCCCGGAACAATCGCGCGCCGCATCCAAGTGGCTCTTGCAGGCGTCTGTCGTCGGGCTAGGCTTTGGGATGAACTTGCAACAAGTGATCCACACCGGCGAGATGAGTTTCGTCTATACCCTGGCCGGAATCTGTGGAGCGTTGCTGCTGGGCGCGTGGCTGGGACGAGTCATGGGCGTCCAGGCGAAATCGGCCTACCTGATCAGCACCGGGACGGCGATCTGCGGCGGCAGCGCCATTGCCGCCATCGCGCCAGTAGTGGAAGCCGGCGAAGACCAAATCGCCGTGTCGCTGGGTACGGTGTTTGTCCTTAACTCAGTAGCGCTGCTGATATTTCCCCTGATCGGGACGGCGTTGCATCTATCGCAAGCGCAGTTTGGACTGTGGTCGGCATTGGCGATTCACGATACCAGTTCTGTGGTCGGCGCGGCGGCGAAGTACGGCACAGCGGCTCTGGCGATCGCCACCACGGTGAAGCTGACGCGCACGTTATGGATTGTCCCATTGGCTATTGGTACGGCGCTGTTCCGCAAGAGCAAAGCCAAAATCCAGTGGCCGTGGTTCATCGCGTTCTTCTGCGTGGCGGCCATGCTGAATACATACCTTCCGGCCAACATCCCCGCCAGTTCCAGCGTTTTTGCCGCGCTGTTCAAGCTGGGTCGCATCGGACTGACGCTTACGCTGTTCCTCATCGGCGCCGGCGTATCACGCGAGACGATTAAGCAGGTCGGCGTTCGGCCGCTGCTTCAGGGACTCGCCTTGTGGCTGGCGGTGGCCTCGATCTCGCTGGTGCTGATCATGAAGGGCGTGATCGGGCTTTAGTTTTCTTAGGTCTTCTTGTCTCCGGATTTGTTCTTTTCTTCTTCTTCTTTTTTGCGATCTTCTTTGGAATCTTCCAGATGTTGCAGGATTTGCAACATGAGTTCATTCTGGCCTTCCAGATGTTGCAGGATGACCTCGATTTCTCTTTCCGCTTTTATGTTCACTTGAAAATCACTTTCGGCCCGCGCCTCGGCATGCTGGCTGTCAAGGTTTTGTCCAAGCATGATCAACGGCATCAACATGATCTGAATCACGTTGGAGATGAAAAGCCACAGCACAAAAGCGGGATACGGATCGAAGCGTAGGCCGTTCGGTCCAATCGTATTCCAGGTGAGCCATACGACGGTCCACATGAAGATAATGAGGAAGAACCCCATGGAGCCAACGTACTTGGTAGTGAGCACCGCCAGTTTGTCCAAGTTTGACAGTTTTTCACGTTGCTCGATGAAGACATTGCGCATGGGCTTGCGCATTGCCTTAAGCTCTTCTAGCGTCTTGAAGATTTTCGCAGCCATGGCCAGAAAGCTTACTCCCGCCCGATCAGAAGACACAACTCGGCGCGAGTGCTCCATCCTTCGGTCTTTGTTTTTTGTTGAGGGTGGGATTTGAAACTCTGTCCTTCTCCCGACGGAAAGCTTCTATATAATCCCGCTCATGTCCCTGCCTCCCGAGTTGCAAAGAGCCTTTGACGCGTTGACCAGCAACCACGGCGCGACCGAACCAGCACTCCGTCGCGGCGTGGTGGAATTCGCGCGCTTAAGCCCGAACGAATTATTCCGGCTTCAAGTTCCTGAGATCCTTGATCAAGATGAATCGCCCGACTGCGGCGTGCGTGGCAATAACCTGCGTCCTGATGCTCTGCGCAATTTTCTCGACAAGGTCGCTGACCGTCCCTGGACCATCACTGACGAAGACGTTATCTGCTTGCGCACCGATGGGCATTCCGAAGACCTGATCTTTGAGTTAACGCTAGCGTGTGCCCTGGGCGCCGGCCTGAGGCGTTTTGACGCCGGACTGCGCGCGCTGGAGAAAGTTGAAGCGCCCTGATGCGCCTGTCCGCGTTGACCCAACCGCACACTTTGCGCCAGCGGCTTCTGTTTGCCGTTTTCCGTGGCCTGCTCGGCCAAGTTCCCGGACCGGTACTGGCGCTATCTTACCGGCGCGAACTTGGCGGCAAGCATCTGGCGCGCTGTTACCAGCAAGCGCTGCGGCAGGCGAAAGAATGGTCGGTCGGCGAAGTCGAACTGTTCGCCGCATTCGTCTCCAGCCTGAATCGCTGCCGTTTTTGAATCCAGAGTCACGCCGCGGTCGCGGTGCATGCCCTGAGAGACGATTCAACCGTGGAAGCGGCGCTCGCCAACTGGCGGACAGCTCCAGTCAATGCGCGTGTGCGGGGAGCGCTCGAGTTTCTGGCAAAGCTGACGTTGACTCCGAGTGAAGTCGGAAAA